>JAAZNS010000077.1 GCA_012798185.1 Chloroflexota bacterium
TCCACGCACGATTTCCCGCGGTAGAATAGATGAAAACATCAACCATTTTCGCAGAAACAACTCAAAACAGAAAGAGGCGCACGATGAAATGTTGGTGAGAATATCTACCTGAGTCCAATGACTGACGGAGGGTTTTTCGGATTCCAGCAACCAGGGCAGCGGATCGCTATTTAGATATTCACACCAACATTTCATCGTGCGCCTCTTTCTGTTTTGAGTTGTTTCTGCGAAAATGGTTGATGTTTTCATCTATTCTACCGCGGGAAATCGTGCGTGGAGCGAGTAGCAATTCGTACTTGATATGCCTTTCCTCTCCCGCCCATTCATACCCAATGATAAAATCCACATATGACAAAATCCATCGAGTTCTTTATCAGCGTTGACGTGGAAACCGCTGGGGCTAACCCTGCTGATTATGCCCTGTTATCCATCGGTGCCTGTACCCTTGAAGACCCCCCTCAAACATTCTATATTGAGCTGAAACCGACCAGTTATAAATATCAGCCCGAAGCGTTGGTAGTAAGCGGCTTATCCCTGGAAACACTCAAAGAGACCGGCGTTCCAGCCAAAGAGGCGCTGGAGCAATTCGAGCAATGGATTCATCGCGTGACGCCTAAAAATATGCAGCCAATTTTTGCTGCTTTCAATGCTCCTTTTGATTGGATGTTTATCAACGATTATTTTCTCCGCATCCTGGGGCACAACCCCTTTGGTCACAAAGCCCTGGATATTAAAGCCCTGTATATGGGTATCCATAAAACTAACTGGGAAGAAACTTCGTATAGTAAAATCAGTGAAGCGCTGGGGATCAATTCGCCCCTCAGCCATCATGCCCTGGATGATGCTGTTCAACAGGCAGCCATATTGAAATTTTTGCTTAAAGAATCCGGAGGAAAATCTCATGAGCAACGAATATCAGGAAGAGCTGAAGAAAATTCTTGAATCAGCGCAGCGGCTGGGGGTGGAGATGGACGAGAGCGACGCGTTGCAGTGGCTCACCGCCATCACCGCCCAGCAGCAGTCGAATATTGCCCTGGACGAACGGGCGGGCGTTTTTGGGCACAGTGTAACCCTGCTGGATTTTAATGATGCCGAACTGGCGCATTTTCGCAGGATTGGTAAACTGGTAGAGTTCGCCGATATTCCCGGCAAGGTGGAAACGGCGCTGGCATTATCTGGCTCGGCAGCACAGTCCAAGATTCAAACTTACCCCGGTGACGCCGATTACTTCGAGAGGGTTAATATCATCGCCCCAAGCAAAGAAGAAGCCTGCAGCATCCTGGCAGATATTATGCGTGAGAAAGCGCTTTCCACTATGAAGGGCGATACTTATCAGCTTATCGAGGTAAAATTTGGGTCCTTCCCTTTCGATTTTCAACGCGGAAATAAGCTTTCCAAACAGGGCAGCCCGATGTGCTGGTATCCGCCAGAAATTCAAGCCGGGCAAATGGAGGGAGAAACAAATGATGGGGAAAAGGCGGCGATTACCTGGCAGGATGCTGCCTGCGACCCTGGCTGGTGCAAGCTGGACTGGGTGGTGGCAGACCCGGTGCGTAAACAATTGGTCAATGCCAGCAATATGTTGGATGTGACATGGGAAGCTCCCGACGGCACGGTTACCCCGCTGGACGGCTACCTGGACGGGTATTTCCAGGAGGTGTACTTGGATGCCGAATCGATCCCCGTGTTAAGCAAGCTGGTCAAGCATGTTTCCGGCGATGCGCTGGATGATTACGTGGCGCAGCTGGAGAAAGAGGTTAAGAAGTACATAACCAAAGAAGAAAATTACGGCAAGGCTGCCAAGCGTCTTTACAATATTTTCCGTCTTACCGGGCGCTACGCCGACGCCGCTTATCTACGGGAATTGTTCGATGAGCCGGCTACTATTCTATACCAGATTGGGGCGTTAATCCGCACGGTGGAGGAGAGCTTTCAGCCCGGCTCGCAAATCGACCGGTCCACCATCCTGAACCAGACGGATGATTTGATCCTGGGTGTAACTACCGCCCTGGAAGGAGCAAAGGAAGTAGAAATTGTGCGCATGCTGCTCAATTTCCGCAGCCTTCTGGCCGATGATATTAACCGCGGATCGTTATCACCGCAAGCCAATGCCGCCCGGGCAGAGGTGGTGAATATCGTCAATAATTTCTTCCGCGAGAAGCTCACCGGCGTGCCTTCGATCGAGGCGTATTTGGAGGGGTTGAAATAGCTTTGCCCTCTCTTCACCTCCCCTATTCCTCCTTACCTCCCCAAAAATTCGTAAAATGTTAGGGGAGGAAGGGAGGGGTCCAAAGGACAGGGAGATGGGGGCGAAAAATCATTTGCTGCCTGACCCTACCCAAACCCTCCCCGCTGGAGGGGAAAGCGTTTGGTGAATTGCGAGTAATGGTTTGATTTGATTGGTATTAATCGGGTTTGTTGAATGACATAGTCGGTGGGGACGGTTATCAAGAATTCAACCTGCGGAATAGAGGGGTATGGCGAAAGAGGGTAGGGTTGTATTGCTAGTTGCTGCTTCTGCAAGCAGCTCACCGGCGCGGCCTCGAACGAGGCATATTTGGAGGGGGTGAAGCAACGCTGCTATTCTGCCTTTCTACTGGGGCTGTCTAAAAAGTTATAAATGTCATGTTGCACGAATTGTGTTTCGCCAAGCGGAGCGAAACATCTATTCTAAAATAAATAGAATCTTCGTTCCGCTCAGGGTGACAGTGTACTCTTGGGGCAGCTTCTTGCAGCGGCAACAAATTTTCCCTAATTGGGAAGATTTTGAACCCAGTTGGCTGCGCGACTTTCACCTTGTGTCTACGTATATACAGATAACGATCCAACGTCAAGTTGGTGTTCCAAATGGCTTTTTATAAAGGTTAAAGAAAAGTATTGTATGGTCGAAACGAAAAAACCTAAAATTCTTGTTGTTGGTGCCGGTATCGGTGGTATCGCCGCGGCTGCCTTACTCGCTCGTGATGGATTTAATGTCACAGTGGTTGAAAAAAATGAACAGCCAGGGGGACGTTGTGGACGCATGCTCATCGACGGCTTCACTTTTGATACCGGCGCTACACTTTTTCTGATGCGTGATCTATACGAACGTTTGTTTGCCGAATTGGGTGAGCGCCTGGAAGATTACCTTGATTTGCAGCGCGTCGACCCTACCTATCACCTGCATTTTTCAGATAATTCCCAATTGCAATTGACAGCCGACCTGCCCGAATTGCAGAGCCAGCTGGAAGCCATTGAACCGGGCAGTTTTGTACGTTTGCTGGATTATCTCGAGGAAGGCAATTATCACTACAAACAATCCATTCCCCGTTTCGTGGAAAAAGATTTTCACAGCCTGTTCGAATTCATCAATCCATCTAATTTATGGCTTGTTATGCGCATCAAAGCTTTAATTAGCCACTCCCGTAATATTGCAAGGTATTTCAAAGACCCAAGGCTGCAAATGGCTTTCACTTTTCAAGATATGTATATGGGGTTGAGCCCCTATCAGTCGCCAGCGCTATATTCGCTAATGCAATATGCCGAGCTTGCCAATGGGTTGTGGTATCCCAGGGGCGGTATGTATAGCATTACCGAAGCCTTGGTGAATATTGCAAAAAAAGCGGGTGTGAAAATAATACTAAATGCTCCGGTCAAAAGCATCCTGGTAAACGGTAATCAAGCTTCGGGGCTTGCCATGTGCGATGGACGTACCTTATCGAGCGATATTGTAATTGCTAATGCTGATACGGGTTATGTCTATGATAAGCTCCTTCCTCCCAATGGACACCCTAGCATTACCGAGACGCGAGAATACGGCTGTTCTACGATCATGTTCTATTGGGGATTGGATAAACAATACCCACAGCTAGCAGCCCACAACTTGTTTTTTAGCGGCGATTACCGCCGGGGTTTCGATGTGATCTTCAAAGACCTATCCATGGCAGATCAGCCCAATTTTTATATTCATGCTCCTGTACGCCTCGATCCAACCATGGCGCCTAAAGATTATGAGACCTTATATGCCGCTGTTCCGGTTGGACGGATTAGTAATGCAAATCATCAGGATTGGCGTTTCATGCAAGCCAAAGCCCGAGCCTTTATCGTGCAGCGCCTTGCAAAAATTGGCATCACCGACTTGGAAGAACATATTGTTGTGGAAAAAAGTTTCACACCCAAAGATTGGCAGGACCGCTATAACCTGCCTTTCGGCTCCACGCATGGGTTAAGCCACAAGCTCACCCAAATGGCATATCTGCGCCCTGCATACCAGCATGTTCGTTATCCCAACCTATATTTCGTAGGCGCCAGCACGCATCCCGGCACGGGTATTCCCACGGTGATGGTCTCATCACGGCTTGTTGCGAAACGAGTTCATCAAGATTGGAGAGGCGTCTATGATTGACACAGCAAGATTAGCTCGCCGAATTACATGGGCAAGCAGTAAACAATCGTTTCTTACCGCATGGTTATTAGCCGACCGAAATCTGGTGGATGATTGCCTGCGGGGGTATGCTTATTTTCGGTGGGCGGATGATGTCATCGATCATGTGCTTTCAGGACGAAATGCCCGCCTGCAGTTTATCGAACGGCAAAAATCGCTGGTAGAACAGTTTTATGGCGGGGAATGGCCGGCTGATCTTTCACCGGAGGAAGTTATCCTTGCTGACCTGATTGCTCACGACCGGCGGACGAATGACGGGCTGCAATCGTTTATCTGTAATTTCCTGGCTGTACTCGAGTTCGACGCCGAACGCAAGGGGCGCCTGATCAATAATGACGAACTGCGCCGTTATTCCGATTTGTTGGCAACCGCTGTAATCGACGGCATTCAGTATTTCATTGGCAATAGTTTTACCTACCCCAAACCTGAAATCCGTTGCCGGGCTGTGGTGGGTGCGCATGTGACTCATATGCTCAGAGATACGCTGGAAGATCTCTCTATGGGGTATATTAACATCCCGGCAGAATATATCGATGAGCATGGTATCGATTTATATGATATGCGTGAGGAACAATTACGGTGCTGGGTTCGGGAACGGGTACGCCTAGCGCGGTCTTGTTTTCGAGAAGGTAAGCAATATATTGAATCGCTGAAAATGCTGCGCTGCAAACTGGCTGGGTATTGGTATTGTGCTCGTTTCGAGCGCATCCTGGACGCCATCGAACGGAATGGATATTGCCTACAGCCAGCGCCGGGTGACACGAATGAAATATCTGCCTGGCTGGCGATGGCGCGACTGGGGTTGGCAACCATCATAAATCATGCGGCTGGTCGATTATGGGGTAGCCTTCCATCAGTCAAATCAACGATCAAATCTAAAGCAGCTACCTCCCGCCATTCGATTCAAATCGAATAGCACGCAATTTGCATTTTTACAGATTGATATCTTACCGGGTTCGGTATAACATTCATATTCGTTGCTGAGCCGGACTGAAATACGCCCATAATTTAAATAACACACATTGCTGGCTGAGCCTGTCGGAGCCAGCCAAGACTTTTCCTGTTTTTATTTCAGAAAACCGAGAGGCAGGGTCAACTTTACTTTTAGCGGTTCGATGATATTATATTAATTATCATCAGCCTATTCTCACCAAGGAGACAGCTTATGGATAAATTAGCGACAGAGTACTTGACCCTGCCTGATATAAAACTGGCATATCGGCAGTATGGGGAAGGCACACCGTTGATCCTTCTCCATGGCAATTCCGAAAGCAAAAACATCTTCAAACATTACCAGATAGGTCATTTCAAGGATTATCACACCATCGCCATCGACAGCCGCGGGCATGGTGAGAGCATCTCCGATGACGATGCGTATTCGATCGATCAATACAGTGACGATGTTATTGCATTCTGTAAGGCAAAAGGCATCGAGCAGGCTTATGTGATCGGTTACAGCGACGGAGGCAATATCTGCCTGTTCCTGGCTAAAAAAGCGCCGCAAATCTTTACCAAAATCGTTGCCATCTCACCCAATTATTTAGTAAGCGGCACAACAGACGGGGCGTTGAAATTGATCAAAAATATTACCAAGATTTTTAGAATTCTGGGTAAATTAGGCTTCAATACCAATAAATATTTAATGCGGTTTCAGCTGATGCTGGAGGATATCGGGCTGAGCGATGAGGATTTAAAAAGCATCAATGCCAGTATGATGATTTTGTATGCCGAGAAAGATTTGATCAAGGAAGACCATATCCTGCAAATGGGACGGCTGATCCCCAATGTTCGTGTTCAAAAGATCGCTGACTGCAGCCACATCACGATTTACCAAAAGCCAGATGCCATCGAGGCGATCAAGCGGTTTTTTGCTGATTGAGCTATTGGTTTTTGGTTAAAAAATTACGGTTATCGGCGGTTCTGCCGCTCGGGCGTGGGGAATCGATATGAAGACCCACAAAGATGAAGTGATGTATGACTTCGAAATCATCAAAGGGCACTTCTTACAGCCAGCCTGGTGGAAGGTTTTTAAGATATTTTTTAATTGGCGCTACTACCGGTTATGTATCCTTTTGGGGCTAGGCAAAGTCAGCGGTGTTTTTATTATTATTCTGCCATCATTTTCTTTGCCCTGATCGCCTTCGCCGTCAGCCGGATTTTGCCGATATAGGCAGGGAATAAAAGAAAGCTGTCTCTTTTTAGCTATCAGCTATCGGCTGTAACTACTCGATTCTTGATTTTTATTTTTTTCTCTGCGAACTCTGCGGCTCAGCGGTTTTATCTTTTTTAATCATTGAGCTGTATCTGTGAAATCAGTTAAATCAGCGGTTCGCTTATATAGCGATAAAACCGGTTGACTTTGGGAATGGGGATGTATAATCACTGGTAGTGCTTGGTAATGGATAAGATTGAGAAAGGTGGAATGTAATAATATTCATAAAGACCTTTTCCCTATTCCTCCTGGTGAAATCCTTTTGGAAGATTTCATTAAACCACTTGGCATCACCCAATACTGCCTGGTGCAGGATATTAGCGTTTCACTGATCCGCATACATCAGATCGTGTGCGGTGAATGGTCGATAACCGTGGATACAGCCATGCGCCTGGTGCGTTATTTTGGCACCAGCGCCTCTGTTTAGCTGCAGTTGCAGGTACGCTATGTTCATAAAGCCGCCAATGCCCCGATAGGACCGCGTATCCAAAAAGAAGTGAAGGTTCTTCACTAAACAAAGTAAGCAGTTATGTGTGTATTTCTTGTCTCTCTCCCTTTGCGTTACCGCATTGCCCGGTTGACCGGTGACGAGAGCGTGCAGCGTCCAGCCATAGCTGACCACCCGCGCACCATTGCCTGTGCGCAGCTAATCGAGCAAGGGGTGGAAAATCTGCCCTTCCACGGTTTCGATTCCCTGGAATCGATCCTTAAAATCTTTGGCGAGCACGGCATCGACAGGAACGACCCGTATTACCAAATGGTCTATCGCCAGGTCGAATCGCTCAACCAGAGCAAGCCCCAGCTTTACCGCGGGCTGACAAAGCCAGGATTGATTTTGGACGAGCTGCGTGCCGGCGGCGCCATGCTGATCCGGGCAGCCATCCTGGCGCGGGCAGGCGTCGAAGATGAAGCAGCCATCAAAAATGAGATCGCTGAAGCGTTGGATTTATTCATCGGATTAGTTGCGATCAAACACAAAGACGAGCTGGTTATGCCCTACAAAAATAAATTCATCGTGCGTAGCGGTGTCTTCTTGCCTAGCTACTATCACCTGGTAATCCTGGCTTATACTCAAAGCTGGCGGTCATGGGAAAATATCACCCAGGTCAGGCAGGCGGTGACCAATCTTTGTCGATTGGCACTGCCGCATACCCTGATTAAATTCGGTTCACAGCTGGTTGCGCCTGCCTCCCTGAACGAGCGTCACTGGATGAGCCCCCGGGAAATCCATTATGACTCCGAGAAAGCGATGTGGATAGAGCGGATCATCCTTTTACTGCGGGCGGGTATTGCTGGTGAGGCGCTATTGAAAATAATTGAAGGGTTTGCCCCTTCAATCCCCGGGCAATGGGCTAAGGATATTCGTAATTCCCATTTTTTCCTGAAATGGGGTGCATATTCGGGGGTGGCATTGGAACCAGATTGGAAATCCAGGGAGCGCAAGCAAATCGATCTGTGGTTTCGCCAGCGTCAGATCGATTTGTTGCTTGGCAAGGGATAGGGGTTTTTTTAAATCCATTCACCTTTGAAGAACAGAAATAACCTTCCTTATCAATTTGCACAAATGAATTAGCAGAATGATATTGAACAACCCAAAAATATCTAATAGTCTCTGGCTAACAGCGGATAACTCTTTTTCCCCATTTAGATTAGAATTAAATTCCATTCGTATTTGGAAGTGATCAATAAGGAAATTCAACGCATGGAAACATTTCCCGGATTTCCCCTTATCCGCACCAAGATGATGATCCCGACCATGCGAACGCGCATGGTTCATCGTTCACACCTGATTAAGAAAATCGATGATGGAATCAATCAGGGGTTTATTTTAGTTTCTTCGCCACCCGGATATGGGAAGACCACTTTGATTGCTGATTGGGCGCAGAGAGTCTTAACGCCTGTTGCCTGGCTCACCCTTGATAAAGAAGATAACTACCTGCCCACACTAAACCGTTACTTGCACAGTATCGTGGAAAAATTTTTCCCTGCCATCAAACAACAAGCTGCTGATTTCCCTCCCGAAGGAAATGCTGAGGAATATTTTCATTTTCTTATTGTAGCATTGATCAATGGATGCGCCCAGGCAGATATTGATTTTTCTCTTGTGCTTGATGATTATCAGGTTGTTCAAAACCCATGGATACACAAGGGTATTGAATATCTTCTGGAGCATTTTCCTAATCACTTACGCTTGATCATTGCCACTCGTTGTGATCCCCCTTTTCCACTTTCCCGTCTGCATGCCGGAAATCAAATCCTGGATATTACTGAAGCAGATTTGACTTTTTCGGAAACTGAAGCAAAAGAATTCTTGAATGAAACTGCTCATCTTCACCTTACCCAGCCGGAAATCGATTGGTTTTACCAGCAGACTGAAGGATGGATCACCGGGTTACAGCTGCTGGCACTTTCGCATATTTTCCCGGAAGATACTCAGGCAAATCATCATATCATTTCGGAAGATTCGAATGTGATTCGGGATTACATGATCGAAGAGGTGATAAACCGTCAACTAACTGAAGTTCAAGATTTCTTGTTACGTACATCGATTTTGGATAATCTTACTGGTCCGTTATGCGATTATGTATTAGGTAAAAATGATACTCTGGGAGAAAGCCAGAAACTACTTGAAGAGCTTTATCATGGTAATTTATTTTTGATTGCTTTGGATAAAGAAGAAAGTATATTTCGATATCATCCGCTTTTTACGAATGCGTTACGTCATCTGCTTAATGAAAAACACCCGGGAGAAGTTTCAAATTTATATATCCGGGCAAGTGAATGGTTTCATCGGAATGGTCTCGCCCAGGAAGCATTATCGTACGCTGAAGCCAGTGGTGATAAGCGCCGAATGATTTCACTGCTTGAGACATACGCACTACTTGAAAAAAACCGCGGAATTTTAGATTTCAGCGGATGGATAAAAAAGATTGGTGAAGAATTGGTTTCAACCAGCCCAATCTTATGTATTATCTATTCTTGGACATTAATGGTGTCATTTGAGCTGGATTCGAGCGAGATTTGGATGGAAAGAGCCAAAAAGTTATTAGGGAAACGAGGGAATAACCCCAAAAATATACCTGAGGAGGATTCTCTCTGGGGACTGGTTTACGCAGCACAATCCACTTTGGCTGTTTTGCGCGGCAACACCAATGAAGCTTTCGAGCTTTCCAAAAAAGCATTGAATCTCCTTGCTGAGGAGAACAGCCTATCGCAGTGTTTCACGTTATTGGATCGGGCAATTCTATTATCATTTAGTGGAGAAACAAAAGAAGCCATTGAGATTCTCACGAAGATCATCCGCATCAGCCAGGCATCTGGAATTTGGCTGGTCATGATGGTAGCGCGCAGTCTCCTAGGGGAATTGTATATCGATATGGGAAAGCTCAGTCAGGCGATGGTATTATTTCAACAGTCGTTGTCCTTTATGTCTTCCACTCCAAGAAAATTTACCGGGCTGGAAGGCTTTCTGTATAAAGAAATTGGGGAGATCTATCTGCTCCGCAGGCAGCTCAGCGAAGCTGATCGATTGTTGCACAAGGGAAGCGAATTATCCCTGGGTTGGCTGCCTGCGCTGAGCGAGCTGGATTCTCATTTGCGGCTGGCTCATTTGGCGCAATGTTTGGGAGATTTCAAGGGAATGAAAGAAGAATTCTCCCTCGCAAGGCAAATTGCAAATATCAGTGAAGGAAAACTCGATGATCTCATCATCGATATTTTCGAAGCAAAACTTTACCTTTTAAAGGGGCAAACTTCGCTGGCGAATAACTGGGCGATTAAATACAGACTGTTGGAAAAAGATTATCAAAATTATCTAAATCAATTTACCTTTGTGATAAGAGTATCGGCGCAAACACTTCTGGCGCGTTTACACATAATAGAAGGCAGGTATTCCGCAAAACCAGAAAAATTTCAACTGGCGCTCGAAGTACTTAATGATTTGGTACAGCCATTATTGAAATCGGGGTTAAATCTAACTTTAATCGAGGTATATATATTAATAGCGTTGGTTTATTTTGAAGTAGGCAGAGAAAGCGAGATGATTGCATATATCGAGAAAGCTTTGATTCTTGCTGAACCTGAGGAAATCCGCCATCCATTTATAGATGAAGGTATTCCAATGGTGCGTTTATTAAATCGTTACCTTGCCCATCAAAAATTATCCAAAAGCACGGAAGGGATACCAAGCCGAAATTTCGTTTCCGATCTGCTTTTCCGTTTTTCCAAGCCAGAAACCGCTGTGGAAAAAACGGAGAAATCCCTAGAATTGGATTCTGTGGATAACGCCATGATCATCGAACTGCTGACTACCCGAGAGACCGAGGTGTTGAATCTGGTAGCGCAGGGGCGCACAAATCATGAAATTGCCCAAACCTTATTTCTTTCGATCAATACTGTAAAACGCCACCTGAATAATATTTTTTTAAAACTGGGTGTTAACACCCGCACGCAGGCAATCGCAGTTGCCCGCCAGCATGGTTTTATTCGATAAATTTTCCGCCAAAAATCGCACTAATTGGATACTTACGTTACAATATTCTGACCTTTTGAGAATCTCATAATTTAATGAAACTTCGATTATCTATATTGAAATCGGATTAAGGATTGGCTGCCAGGTTTCCGGTGATTATTATCAATAGTATGCCCGCCAGAAAATAGGCAATGTGTGCTTTCTTACCGAAAATCAGGGGGGTGTAAGTGTCGATAATGAAAATGAGTTTATGCAGATATTGGGATTCTGGCTGAGTGAAGATTGCTATCCTTTGAGGGAGATGTTGGCTTATATCAACAAAATAAGTCAGCTGAAATGATCATAAGAAATTGCCGATTTACTTTAGCAAACCCCGGTTTTCAACGATAGAAAAATATGTGAACAGGCCGGAAAATTTCAAGAATCATGAATCGTCTATAAATAACCAAAGATCAAATTAGGGATGGAAAAGCAGTTTTTAATTAATTGACAGCCAATCAATAAGGGATTTTTAGGATTAATTAGCCGTTTATTTCTCCTAATTAACACCCAAATGACACTTAAGCAGGATGAATTGATCCTTCTGCCATGTTAACCTTATAGCCAAAAAGAATGGAATCAGGAGTTTAAGGCAAGTGTTGCCCTGGAAGAAATGCCATTATCTGTTCCATGTTTTAAATTAGGAGGAATTATGAGTAGCCAAAATATTAAGATTATTCAATCGACCGAGGATATTACAGGGTTATTGGGAATGGTTATTAAATATGGACCAAAGATCGCACAAAACAGAGTTTTTATTAAAAACGCTCTGGCAATGGCAGAAAAATGGCTCATCACCGATAATAAGAACAAACACAAATCTGATAAGACCACCCCACCCGGCGTGATCGATGATGGAACTGCTATGGGGCTGGCTATATTGCATTCGGTAGAATGTGCTCTCACCGAGCACAAACTTTCTCCAGCCACCTTTAGAGCAGCCAGTGAAGTTCTGGGGCGAGATTTGTTTATCGAAAAGAAACTCCGCAACCAGTGTTCCAAGAAATTTAAGGAACAATTTGGATTCAACCCACCCTCATTTCTTGTCATTAGTCCAACCAGAGCCTGTAATCTGCATTGTGTGGGGTGTTATGCTGATTCTGATACACAAGTCCAATCTTTGGATTGGGATCTTGTGGATAAATTAATTACAGATGCTCATGATCTCTGGGGAGTTCAATTTATAACGATCAGCGGCGGCGAGCCGCTGACTTACCATTCCCGGGGAAAAACCATTTTAGACTTAGTTGAAAAACATAAAGACACCCTTTTTATGATGTACACCAATGGGACTCTGATTACACCTGAAGTTGCCAGGCGGATTGCATCCCTGGGCAATCTTGTTCCTGCTGTTTCGATGGAAGGCTGGCGAGAACGCACTGATGCACGGCGCGGCAAAGGTGTCTTTGATAAGGCTGTTGCAGCCTAGGATAATCTATTTGAATCGGGATCGTTATACGGGGTCTCGCTCACTGCCACCCGTGAAAATGCTGAAGAAATTTTATCTGAGGAGTTTATCAATTTTATATACAAAGAAAAACATGCCATGATTGGATGGGTTTTTCAGTATATGCCGATAGGCAGAGCTTTTACGCTTGATTTAATGCCTACCCCTCAGCAGCGTTTCTGGATGTGGAATCAATCGTGGAGGTGGGTGCGTGAAAAGCGGGTTTTCTTAGCAGATTTCTGGAACCACGGTACGGTGGTGGATGGCTGCCTATCGGCAGGAGGACATGGATCGGGTGGATATATGTATATCGAATGGAATGGGAATGTCACCCCGTGTGTTTTTGTCCCATATTCACCAGTGAATGTCTATGATATTTATTCAAATGGGGGAAATCTCAATGATATTTATGCCGCGCCCTTTTTTATGGATATTCGAAAATGGCAGAAAAGCCGGCAGGGCAAAAACTTGCTCATCCCTTGCGTTATTCGGGATCATCATGCAGATTTGCGCCGAATGATCAGCGTGCACGAACCCGATCCGATTGATCAAAGTGCCTGGTCTGCCATACAGGACAACGATTATGCCCATGGGCTGGATCGATACGCCGAA
>JAAZNS010000078.1 GCA_012798185.1 Chloroflexota bacterium
ATGGCAGCCCAGAATCTATCGATGAATTAATTGTGCAGGATACGCGGCTCGAGAGACTAGAGTATCTAGCAGCGACATCTAACGCTGATGTGATTGTGTGCGGACACACCCACCAATTTTTCGAGAGACAAGTGAATGGCGTATGGTTTATTAACCCTGGCAGCGTAGGCAGATCGGGGGATGGCGATCCACGCGCCTCGTATGCCTTGTTGAATATATCACAAGGAAAATTATCCGTTCAGCACTACCGCATTGCTTATGATATCGATAGAGCTGTGAATGCTATCCGCAAGGCAGGATTACCCGAAATATTTGCACAGATGATCCAGCAGGGTTATGATCTGGAAACTTTGGAAAAAAGCCAGCGGCTGAATGAATCATAGCGCTGCTACAGCAGCCCCAAGGTTTTGACGAAATTCGGGGCGGTTGAAATGCTCCCAGGTAGGGCGGAAAGTATCCATCAAGGTCTGCCTTCGCGCATATACTGCCGAAAGATATGCCATAACGGGTTCGGGGCTGCTGCGTTGGACAACCGGTATTGATTGCTGCTGAATATCCCATTCTCCTAAATAATCGCGCAGAATCAACGTGGCAACCTGAGCGTCGTTTAATTCTCCCAGGTGGTCTTGTATTTTTTTAAGATCATTGATCACTTGCCTCACTTCCTGTCCTAGAACTTCCTGGAAGAATTCAATGGCATAACGGAATTTCTTAAAGGCGATGCGCAGCGCATGGAATTGGGGAAGGGTGGCGGTATCGATGATCGGCTCGAAGGCGCGCACATCTGCCAAGCAGGAATAGATGAGCTGGGGCGCTATTTCTCGAACCAGGCGGGGAGTAAGGATGCCATTGGTTTGTGTACGCACCCCCGCTCCGGGTGTATTGACGAAAACCAGAAAATTTTCTTTAAATTCACGGTAGGCTTTACTATTCAGGTGGGCAAGCATATCCTGGCGGTAATTTTGTCGGGCGTCTTCCCAATTGGCAATAAGAGGATTCAACCCCTGCCGTTGTTCTTCGGGTAATGTAAGCAGATATCGACGAGCATTATCGATAAACACATCCTGGTCGCGCACCCTGCCCAACCGGCGCCCAGTTTGTCTTAGCCCTTTGAATAAAATCTTAATAGTTTTGGGGGTGAAAGAATCGTTGAAAATATCCAGAGCAGCGCGCATACGTCGGGTTGCCACCCGCATGTCATGCAATGCTTCGATATCCTCACCAAGGCGTGTTCCTTCTTCTTTCAGCAACATTTGAGCAAATTGGAAGCGAAGAATTTTTCTGGCAGCTTCTGCAAGTGTGTCATTTCGCTCTATACCTGGGCTTTTATGCAGCGCTGCATCGGCAATGAAATTTTCCAGGGAATATGGTGATAGCAAAATTTGCTCTTGAGGATTCTCTGGTTCATCAACAATTACAAATTCGGGAAATTCTTGTTCAGAAAAGGAGAGAGATATATCTTCTGAAATATTTTCCAGCGGGAAGATTTGCATCCCTTTGAGGCAGAATTGTCTCCGCCGACGTCTTACCTGACTTGGTGAGAGCTGCACCAGACCAGCGATTTGGCGGGTTGCCAACCCGTCATCGTAAGAAAGCAAGATGAGCGCACAGCGTTTGATGACCTGGTTTGTACTGGTATCCTTGATTGCAGCAATACTCTGCCGTTGTTCTGCTGATAATAATGACCCAACCATTGTGTTTACCCTTCCTGAGTTCGTTGGCGAAGCGCCAGCAGCCAAAGCTGACTGTTGAGCGGTGTATCCTTTGAAGATAATTTCGCCCTTGTATAAGTTCCGGTGTGCGTCATACAGCGTGCCTTTACATTATCAGCCAGATAGGTCTGCAAAACAGTATCCCGCAAATAACGAATCATTGCCAAATCCCGAATTGGAAAGAGAGCTTCTACCCGGCGGTTGATGTTCCTTGGCATAAGGTCGGCACTTCCAAGGAAGATTTCTTCTTTACCGCTATTATAGAAATAGTAAATACGACTATGCTCGAGAAACCGCCCCACAATGCTGGAAACTCGAATATTTTCACTAATGCCTTTTAAACCAGGGCGAAGGCAGCATATGCCGCGTACCAGTAAATCTACTTGCACGCCTGCCTGAGATGCTTGATAGAGTTCTTGAATAATTGAGGAATCGACCAAAGAATTCATTTTGAAAATCAAACGACCGCTGCCGTCATTTTTATGATTTTCTATTTCTCGGCGGATCAATCTGGTAATTCCCTCCCGCAAGTTGATTGGGGCAACTAATAATTTGCGGTAATCTTTCTTATCGGAATAACCGGTGAGGTAATTAAATAAGTCGGTTGCATCTTCGCCTATGGCTTCGTCGCAGGTAAATAACCCCAGGTCTTCATAAAGCTGGGCGGTTATATGGTTGTAATTACCGGTGCCAAGATGGGCATACCGGCGAATTTCATCTCCTTCGCGGCGGACAACTAGGGTGATTTTTGAATGGGTTTTAAGACCCAGCAGTCCGTAAATCACATGCACGCCGGCGTTTTCCAGCTTCTTTGCCCATTCGATGTTGCTTTCTTCATCGAAACGCGCTTTCAGCTCCACTAATACAGCGACCTGCTTGTCATTTTCTGCAGCTTCGAGCAATGCCGAGACCACTGGCGAGTTTCTGCCTACCCGGTAGAGAGTTTGTTTTATTGCCAAAACATCGGGATCGCGTGCAGCCTGCTTAAGAAAATCGATAACTGGCGTGAACGAATCATAGGGATGGTGGAGGAGAACATCTTGGTTTTGAATAGCAGTAAAGATGCCGCCATCGATCGGATCGATTTTTAATACCTCCGGAATCGAAGGTTTTAGCACCGGGTCTTTTAAATCATAGCGGTCTATTTGGTATAGCTGCATGAGGTCACTTAACCCGAGATGGCCCTTAACTGTGTAGATTTCATTTCGTCCGATTTCCAGGTTTTCCATAAGAATCTTGCGAAGATAACTAGGCATGTTTTCATTGATGGCAACCCTTACCACAGAACCAAAACGGCGCTGGCGGACGTTTTCTTCCATGGTTTCCAGTAAGTCATCGGCTTCCATTTCCTGGATTACCAGGTCTGCATCGCGTACAACTCGAAAGGGATGTGTTTCTATCACATGCATACCCGGGAAAAGCGATTCGACATTGGCAGCAATGACCTGTTCGATAAACACAAAGTAGTGGTGATACGGCACGGTGCCGTCTTTACGGACGCTGCCCGAAGAACGTTTAATGGGCAGCAGTCTGGGTAATGTATCGGGAACTTTTATGCGGGCGAAATGTTCTTGGTTATTTTGATCTCTAATCAAAACTGCCAGATTCAAGCTGCGATTTGATATATGCGGGAAAGGGTGGCCAGGATCGAAGGCGAGCGGCGTTAATACTGGAAAGATAATCTTTTTGTAGTAATCCTTCACGGTCTCTTTTTGGCGGGCAGACAGCTTACTATAGTCGATGATGTGAATGCCCGCTTTGTTGAGTTTGGGCAGGATGTCGTTGCGTAAACAATCGCGTGCCTGCGTCAGTAAATCAATAACGACTTTTCGAATAGCTGCCAGCTGCTCTGCAGCGGTCATTCCATCTGGAGGCAGATCGGTAACTTTGGCAAGCACCTGTTTTCTCAAGCCTGCTACCCTTACCATGAAAAATTCATCCAGATTCGAGCCAAGGATCGCTAAAAATTTCACCCGTTCCAATAATGGATTGGATTGATCCTGCGCTTCTTCCAAGACGCGGCGTTGAAATGCCAGCAGGCTTAATTCCCGGTTGATGAACAGCTTGGGATCATTCAAATCTATGGGAACGACTTCAGGAAGCGCGGCTTTCTTTTCTGTTTCAGCCATAACCAATTTCCTTCAAAACCCCATAATATCGAGGTTTTATCTTATGCTACCAGATCGAACGTATCAATTACCCCAAACTATAACATAAATCATAACCAGAAACCAGAAAATGATAACTGTTAAAGATGTCAGGATATATAGATCAATGAGGAATCAAATAGAAAAAATCGAACAAAAGATAATGATGTGGCTGAATCTGACAGTATTTTCTCAAGAAGGCAGGAAAGCAAGAATTCCCTATATTAAAATATTTTTCTGGCCAATTTCGAATAATTTAAACCAGAGAATTTGGTCATTTTTTGTTTAAGAACGAATGACTAAAGTTATTTCTACAAACACTCAAGCCTGAAATGACAAACCACTCATACCTGGTGTTTGCGCATCTATTTCTGAGCGTTTGCTGCCTGGAAAGCTTTCAATTCCGCCTGCCGCGCCAGGTTGGTAGACGCAGCCAGTATTCTAAGTGCTTCTTCCGGATTGTGAAAACCCATGCTGTTCTCTGCGGCAATGAAATCCCATCGTAATTGCGCTTCTCGATGGAGATTGCGGGCTTCACTTAGTAATTCGGTATCAACATTGGGCATTGTTTCAGCCGCTTCGATGGCTTGAATTGCCGCAATGATGGCGTCTTCGGTGTCATCCATCGTCTGCCGCACCTGATCTTGAATCAACGCCGCCCGCTCAGTCACATAAGCCACATCGGTGTGACATGCTCCACAGGCTGCCTCAGCATTCAACAAGGGGCTTTTTACATCGTGGGTAGAAAATTTCACCGCG
>JAAZNS010000079.1 GCA_012798185.1 Chloroflexota bacterium
GCAATTGTCGAATTCTCATTTTCCAAGTATTATAGAGTTTGTTAATCGGCATGGTTTCCTCCTGTTTTTGGTTGTGCAAATTTTAGGAGTACAAAAATCGTGCCGATTAATCTTTTTATTTTAAAAGTGTATGGTGGCTAGTTTACTTTCAAAACTTGACTTTCCGCCATTATGGCAACGGCGATTATGCTAAAGCCATCTATTTGAATAATGCCAGTCACAACCTGATACAGGGATGTATTTTCGCTAATAACGACTTGGGGATTGGTTTGAAGCGCGCCTCAGGCGAGAATTTAATCGAAAATAATGAGTTTTACGACTCGGATTTCAACTGGCCGTGGGATTCTTTTAAAGAATACAGCAGTTATTTGGAAACTGGCGGATTACGTTTTTATGGTCCTACCACCGGGCGGGGCAACATCATCCGCAACAATATCTTCCACGATTACTTCGACGGATTTGGTGCCTGCCCCGAAACAGCAGGGGAGGAGAGCATCGAGGTCGACGTCTACAATAATTTGGTGTACAACGCCGGCGATGACGGCATGGAAACTGACGGCGTTTGCAGCAACCTACGCATTTGGAACAACACTTTCCATGATGTCCTGATTGGTATTTCCCTGGCACCAACTTATGTCGGACCAACCTACGCCATCCGCAACCTGATCTATA
Organism: Chloroflexota bacterium; assembly: GCA_012798185.1. Classification (GTDB taxonomy): domain Bacteria; phylum Chloroflexota; class Anaerolineae; order Anaerolineales; family UBA4823; genus JAAZNS01. The sequence continues at coordinate 673 of JAAZNS010000079.1, forward strand.
ACACCGGCGCAGGCAACAACGATTACCCTGGCAGCCCCTTTAAGTTCAACAGTGGCTACGATAAATCTGGACCAATGTACCTGTTCCATAACACATCCAATGCTGGACTTCCTGGAAACAACGGTCTGGACATCAAATCTCCCGGCACGTGGGACCAAATCTATGCCCGCAACAATATCTGGGCAGGCACCGATTTCGCCATCAATAATTACAACACGAGCCAACCCGTCAGCTTGGATTACGACGACCTTTACACCAGCAACCCCAATGAATTGGTTTACTGGGGGGATGGGGATAACCGCCACATGAGGACTTTATCCAGTTTTCAGAATCAGACTGGTCAGGAACATCACGGACTCAATCAAATACCAGGGTTTGTCAATATCAACACAGCCAATTACAACCTGGCGATGACCAGCCCGTTGATCGACGCTGGAATTTATATCCCCGGGATCAATGATAGCTATCATGCTGCCAAGCCGGATATCGGCGCCTTCGAGTATGAAGGCAGCGGTTTCGAGCTGGTTGTCCAGCCGCCCAACCTGGCAATCGAACCGGGTATGATGGCAACCTTTCAAATCAGTCTTAAAACAACTGGTTTTTTCACCGATACCGTAAACCTGTCATACAGCGCCCAGCCTGCCGGTTTGCTGATCGATCTTAATCCCGCGGTAATCACAACCGTAGGTTCGGCTACTCTCACAGTCACCGATACCCACACGCCGCCGATGGAAAACGGGCTAGCATTCACGATCAATCTAACCGGAACCGCCACCTCCGGCACGGAAAGCCAATCGGTATTGCTGATCGTCGGTGGGAAGAGGTTCTTCCTTCCGCTTGCTTTTCGCTGATGATCAACCCTGGAAACTTCGAATAATTTTACTTTCAGCCAAATCCTGCAGATATCAGGATAAATTCTCTTTCCCCTAATTTATGTTAAATAAAATCATTAACCTGTGCGAAATCCCCATCTTTTAAGGTTTTTTCAAAATGTTGATTTGAAATTTACGAATTTGGGTCGCCCTAGACTGTTACAGCCGGATATTTTCTTTGAGAGTTCTGATAAAAAAATCAAACAATTTCTCTTCATGAATTTCGTCAATATCAATTACAATAACACATTGAAAAGGAGAAAAACTGGCTGGATTCCAAACCAGCAAACAAAATAACTGTAAATAGAATTATTCCTATTGGAGTTCGTTTGCCGGTCTCTTCAGCCGCAACAATAATAAAAAATGATA
>JAAZNS010000001.1 GCA_012798185.1 Chloroflexota bacterium
ACTTTTCGGATGAATGTCATATATTCAATTTTAGCTCATCCCCCTTCTATTTTTTCTCGTTAGTGTCCTCAAAATGCCTTTTTTACGAGTAAATTTGCTGTTTTTTTCCTAAAATGAGAAACTCAGGAGAAGAGGTTTAGATATAAATAGAAACGTGAGAAAATAAACAAAATTAAAATAAAAAAGCTGTCCAAGAAACATATATTTCGTCATTTGGACAGCTAGTTTTGACGAGATTGTTTTAAAATCTTTTTACTCCCTCAACATAATCCTTGGGTGGTCCTTCGTCAATATCTCATATCGGCATCTTCCCCCACAAAACTCTTTTATCATATCCATCACCTCCTGCGCTATCTGGTGGATTTCCGATTCTTCCACTAGCGGCAGGGCATCGATATTGAACTCGATAGCCGTGGTTTCTGGCAAGGTTAACGTACGGTTAGCTTGACGCCAGGTCCAGCGACGAGTCAGCACAATATCCCCTTCTGCAAAAATCACTTCTCCAGGGAGGGGATGCTCTGTTTCGTTAGTTCCGAATGGCTCGAAAGTCTCACAACCACTTGCTATGCGCAGCTCAATATTCTTTTCCAACTTATCGATAGCATGCCCGCCCGTTGGAACTAGATGCTGCAGCGAAATGATATTGCCGATATCCACCAAAGGATTGATGCTGGGTAGCTGGTCGCCGCGTAGTGCCCGTCTTGCCATCGCTTCGATCGATGAGCGGAATTCGCTGGGTTTAGCACCAAACGCCTTATATGCCTCCCGCCAGCATTTTATGCGCGGATGCTCGGCAATGCTTTCTAATACAACTTTCTTTCTCAGCGAAGCCTCAGCTTCGCGTAATAATTGGGTCAACTTCTCAGGCGAAGAGTCATTCTTTACATCAAACGCCAATACAATCCCTCTGGAGTATCCTGGGTATTTATCGAAGATTTCTTTGTAAATTTCATAATAAAGTTCACTCACGAATCAATTTCCTCTCTCATCAGCATATTGTTTAGATTCCGATCAGGCTGGATCCCTCAGCCACCTTCAATCCTTTATATCGTAAAAATTCCTCGACAGAAAATAGAAAATCAATCAGATATTCACGGGTTGCAGCTTTACCCAGATGCCCGACACGGAATATTTTACCCGAAAGTGTGCCAAGTCCGCCGCCCACAGCCATGCCCCGTTCAGAAGCCAGCCAATTCTGAATCTCAGCCACCGTGAATTCTTTGCGCGCCTTAACGCCGGTTACGATTGGAGAGGCACATTCCTGGTGGACGAACATTTCGAAACCTAGGTTACCCAAACCAGCCCGCACCGCCTGGCTGGCATGAGCATATTTTGCGTAATGAGCTTCCAATCCTACCTGCTTGATATTACGTAAACTGGTAAGCATGGCAAGGATATTATTAGTTGGCATAGTCACCGGTGAAGGGTGCCAAGATCCCCATTCCCGGGCAAAATATCGCCAGGTTTTCAAATTGAGATACCAACCATGACCGTTATCGGTGTGTTTATCCACCATTTCCCAGGCACGCGGACTAATGCTGATAATACCAACCCCTGGTATCGCTTCCAAGCATTTATTGGGTGTGGTAACGCAGATATCGATGCCCCATTCATCCACCGGAAGATCAACCCCTCCCATTGACGAGACGGCATCCACGATGATCGCTATGCCAGCTTTCCGAGCGATTTCGGCGATCTCTTTCAACGGGTTCATCACCGTCGTTCCGGTTTCATGATGAACCAAAGTAATAGCAGATGCATCGGGATTTTGTACTATAAGCTTGCGAAACTCATCGGGATCGAGAGGCTCACCCAGGGATGACGTAAAAGGTATTACCACCAATCCATATCCCTCAGCGATATCCCGCAGCCGGTCACCAAAAAAACCATTTTGTCCAACGATAATCTTATCCCCTGGTGATAAGAGGCTTCCAATTGACATATCCATTAAAGCAGAACCGGGACCCAATACAAGAAATATCTCATTATTTGTTTTAAAAATATCCCTCAGCAGGGATAATGTTTCGTTATATATCTCCATCCACCCGGGACCATAATGTCGCAGCACAGGTAGAGACATTGCAGCCAGTACATCTTCATCCACATCACCTGGTCCTGGTGTAAACAATTTTAGATGTTTTTCCATATTTTTACAGCCTCCTTAAAAATATTATAGATTGAAAGATTAGAAATCGGGAGTACAAGATAATCCCAATATAATTGGCATTACTGTCTGATTGTCTGTTGGTCTGACCAATCATTATCCACCATATTGTTTTTCAATTCTCAATTCTTTCTTCGATATTTAAATTTGCGTTATTCTTTTGATGGTCTCATTAAGTTGAAAAAGTAAATGTGTTCACTAAGCAAGCGTTGAGCCAAATCGCCATCTCGGTTGCGAAGCGCAGTTAATATTGCTTGCCAATTATTGATCATACGGCCTTTATATAATTCGGGCATTTGTGATGAAAATGAATGCAGCCAGGTAGCTAATGAATGCAATACTGCCAGGCTGACCCGATTGTGAGATAAGCTGGCAACTGAAAAATGAAATTCAATTTCCCGGGATAGGAAAGACTGCCAATAAGCGCTGCCTTTTTCAGCCAGCTCTTTCAATTCGTTAAATTCTTTTTCGATCTGGTTTAATTCCTCTTCGCTAGCTTTTTCAGCCGCCATTTTACAAGAATAACATTCCAAAACGATGCGAAATTCTGCTAACTCTTCCCGGGTTGCTCCTTCCCTGCGGAAAAATAGATCGAGCGAATCGCTCACCTGCCGAATGGATGGTGCGGTAACAAATGCACCGCCGTTTCCGCCGGTGCGGATAGTTAATAATCCTGATTTTTCGAGAATACGGATAGCTTCCAGGAGAGCCGATCTGCCAACGCCGAACATTTTCGCCAGTTCCCGCTGCGATGGTAATCTATCCCCTGGTTGAAACTGCCCGTCGATAATCGCCTGACGGATTTGTTCAACGATAGCTTCACTGACGCGTGTGGTTGAAATCCTTTGAAATGGCTGATCTATCATGGCATGACCATCATACCAAATTCGTTTTTTTTCGTCAACGTTTCATATACTGCACAAAATTCGTCAATACCGATTAATAAAATCGATTGCCTTTACGCCTTATGAGGTTGGCATCAATTTATTTTCTTTTTTAGTTTTCCATCAACCAATGCTGTATTACCTTTAAGTACCCACCAAAAAAATAACACTCATAAAAATGATCATTTCCCACCCATAATATTCTTTGTAAAGAAAAATGATCTTTTTTGAATATTGAAAACAATCAATATTAACGTTTTATTATATCTTAATTGTTGGCAAAATTAAGTTTCGTTAATATAATTTTTTTTTTGCTATTCTATAACAATGAAATTTCTTCACTAATTCCATCATTTTCATTCAAGTTTTCTTTTACTTCTTCTCTTATATTCATAAATTACTATTAACCACTGTTTTGTTGAATAGTCTCATAAATGAATTTTTCCACACGCCCAATCCCATAATCATAATCGGCAAGAAAAATGAAATGTAAATATTGGGGATATCGAAGGGATTATCGAACACCAAACCCCAAACTAAAGCCGTCGATACTCCCAAAACGATTGACCAAAATGCATATCCTTCTTTTATATTTTGATTAAACATACCAAAGAGTATCACCACAGTAATTGGAGCAGTGCATGGAAAGGCAGTTAAGTATAAAAATGGCAATATATCCTTCATCTGACCAAATGCAACATATATCCCGCTCAATAGAGAAACCACTACGATAACTGCGGTATACATAATCCGCTTTTGCTGATCATTGACATGAAACAAACGTACAATGATCTCATCGACAAATACATTAGACATAATAATTGCACCCGGTCCGAAAGCTGCCACAATCGCTGCAGCAGATGCCGCCAACAATAATCCTGCAACAAAAGGGTTGATTTGCATCATCGCCAGCCCGATATAGGAGTATGAAGGCAACGAGGCAATGGCTGGTCCGATTAAAGCAGCCGAACAGATTCCAACCAGCCCTGCCATTACTGTAGGTAATCCGGAGCTGATACCGGCAATGATAAACGCCAGAATGGCATGAGTTTCCGATTTACAGGAAGCCGCAATATTCGATACCATACTAATACCGCCCAGACGAGACATTTTTCCCAGCAGTAACTGACCGACTACTCCCAGCCCCAAACCTGTTGCCGAGGACCATATCGCTGGTGTTATATTGGGCCCTGAAATCTTATCAAGATTTGGAATAATTAGGGAAATTGCCTGGTTAATACCACCTACCCTATTCCATAATAAGATCAGCGACAAAGTGAGCGCCACAACAATCGTGCCGCTGTGAATCACATTGGTTAACGAGGCACCCATTATCCCCGAAAATGAAACACTTAGAACAGAAACGGTCAGGCTGATAATCGCCGCTTGCAGCATCGTCACCTCAGGAAAAATGGCTCTAATGATCAATGCAAGAGCGTATAACTCTAAAATGATGAGAAAAACCCCATAAATCATCGTGCTGAGGCTGCTTGCCAGATGTGTCTTTTTCCCGAATCGATTTTCCAGCAAAACATTAACCG
>JAAZNS010000080.1 GCA_012798185.1 Chloroflexota bacterium
AGAAAGAGAAATGCCGGTTTTACGATTGATCAAAGAGCGCTTTAAAAAAGAACGGCCGCTTCAAGGTTTACGCGTTTCTGCTTGTCTCCATGTGACTACAGAAACCGCTAATTTGATGGATACTTTGCACGGCGGTGGCGCCGATGTTGTATTGACCGCATCAAACCCACTGTCGACTCAGGATGATGTGGCTGCTTCTTTGGTAACCCATTTCGAAATACCAGTTTTCGCCCGCAAAGGTGAAGATAATATAACCTATTATAAGCATATCGATGCTGCCCTGGATCACAAACCCCAAATGACCATGGATGATGGGGCTGATCTGGTAAGCACCCTGCATAAAAACCGCCGTGAACTATTGAGCGGGATGCTGGGAGGCACCGAGGAGACTACCACCGGGGTTATCCGGCTGCGGGCAATGGCGGCAGATGGCGCGCTGATGTTTCCGGTGATTGCGGTCAACGATGCCACCACCAAGCACTTTTTCGATAACCGTTATGGCACCGGGCAATCGACCATCGATGGGATTGTACGTGCCACGAATGTTTTGTTAGCTGGCAAGAATTTTGTGATTGCCGGATACGGCTGGTGCGGACGCGGGTTAGCCATGAGAGCACGTGGAATTGGTGCAAATGTAATTATCACTGAGGTGAATCCCCTTCCAGCACTAGAGGCGGTAATGGATGGTTACCGGGTGATGCCTATGGATGAAGCCGCGGCGATTGGTGATGTGTTTGTAACCGTGACTGGCGATATCAATGTAATTAACCGCCAACATTTTGAGAAAATGAAAGACGGGGCGATTGTTGCCAACTCAGGGCATTTTAATGTTGAGATTAATATTCCGGCTTTAGAAGAAATGGCAACGGAAAAAAGATTAGTGAGACCGTTTGTCGATCAATATACCCTGCCAGATGGCAGGAGAATTAACTTGCTGGGCGAGGGGCGGCTGATTAACCTGGCTGCTGCAGAGGGGCATCCAGCTAGTGTGATGGACATGTCTTTTGCCAATCAAGCGTTGAGCTTAGAGTATTTAATGAAGAATTACTCTCGCCTTGAAAAGAAAGTCTACGGCGTGCCTGATGAAATCGATCGTCAGATCGCATTATTAAAATTAAACGGAATGGGCATCCATATCGATCAACTTACGCCGGAACAGGAAAAATACCTGAATTCATGGGAGGAAGGCACCTAGAAACATTAATAAAAGATGAGTAAAACCCTCTTGACTCTCATTTGCGATTAAGTTATAATGTCGGCTAATGAACCATTAATCTTTCCAGAGGATTTAGTCTCTCTAAGGAGGTCGCCCTAAAGAAAGATAATGGCTCAGAACACAGAGCGGTCAAGAATGACCGCACATTTTCGAGAAATCGAAAAATCTTTCAGGAGGTTACTGTGAACAAACGTGTAGTAATTTTTGTTGTGCTTTTGGCAGCGATGTTGCTTTCAGCAACTTCTGCATGGCCAGCGACCCTGACCATTAATAACTGGACAGGTGATAATGTCTATATCAAACTCGAAAAGTACGGCGTAATGAAGTATTTCTTCACCGCCACCGTTGAAGGCAACACTGGTGATCGCAATGTGAGCCGCTTCGATGTCGAGCGCAAATCATATACTGCAACGGTAACAGCATGCGGTACAACCACCACCTGGGGCCGGATGGATTTGAATAGAAATCTGCGACTTTCCTTCACTGATTGCGATTCCATGAAGCAATGGTGGGCTCCCAAGTACTGGGGCGAACCCAGCCAGGAAAAGCCGAACTTCTACAATGATGGTGATAATGAATATTCACCGTATGATGGAACTTGGTGGGGTTCGTACACCTGGAAAGATTTAGCTGGTACTGTTAAAAGCTTCTACTTCCTGTACGATGTAGTTCCGTAAAAATACTACACAAGCAAATGAAAGAGCCATCCTCACGGATGGCTCTTTTCTTTATTAATTTTGCGATATAATTGGCGCTTGACATGTCTAACGGAAATACTAATTTGATCGATTTAAGGAGCGACTTTTTATGTCAACCAATATTAATCGCATCGTGACGGGTTTGGCGCTGGTATTTTGTGCCCTGTTTATGTGCGTAGCTTGTAGTTCAACGACGCCATCAGCGCCTACGGTTGTCGTCACGTTGCCTCCTGAACAGGTTCAACCAGTCGAAACTTCTCAAATAGAACTGTTACCTTCGCCTACCATCGAAGTAAATCAGCCGACTGCTGAAAATACTGAGCAAGCTGATCCTGCGGAGGCAATTATTAACAATGGCATTGCGCTATTCGATACGAGGGATATCGATGGGGCTTTATCGGCATTTGAGGAAGCCATCGCTGCCAATCCGAATTCTGCGAATGCATATTATCAGCGGGCAAGGGTTTGGCTTGAAAAAAAAGATTTGGCGCGGGCAGTTGTGGATTTAAATCAGGCAATATTAATCAATGCCAATTCCGCAGAAGCATTCAATTTGCGCGGCATTGCCTACCTGGAAAGCGGTCAATATGACCAGGCTTTGGCAGATTTAAATGCAGCAATTGGTTTGAAACCCGATTTCGGTAATGCCTTTAACAACCGGGCTTTGGTATATTTTCATAAAGAAGAGTTAGATAAAGGGCTTGAAGATGCCACGCAGGCGATTACCCTTAGCCCTAATTCCGCCGAATTTTATGTCACGCGGGGTTTGATCTACTCTAAAAAGGACAGTGATGATTTAGCTTTGGCTGATTTCAACAAAGCCATTGAGATAAAACCAGATTACGAGAAAGCTTATTTCAATCGCGGCGTTGTTTATGCTTCTACGGGTAAAATTACTGAAGCCATAACTGATTTGAATCAGGCTATTACCCTGACACCAGATCAGGCTGTGTATTATCTATACCGGGGAATGATGTATTTGCAAAACAAAGAAAATCAAAATGCGATTAACGATTTTCGTAAAGTGTTAGAGCTTTCTCAGGATGAAAATTTACGAAAACAAGCCACCGATTGGCTTACCTCGATGGGGGCTACTCCGTAAACTTATGGAAAGCGTATTGCAAAACCAAGATACTATCTGGCAAAGGTATCGCTTTTTACTGGCTGTTGCTCTTCCAGTTCTTATCTTGGATCAGACCACTAAATCATTAGTGCGCACCAATCTGGCTCTCGAAGAGACATGGGTGCCATGGCAATGGGTGGACCGCTTTGGCCGTATTGTCCATTGGAAGAACGAAGGCTCAGCTTTTGATTGGTTTTCGTGGAATAAATGGGTATATATTTTATTAGCTGTTATTGGTACGGTTGCCATTCTGTATTTTTTCCCTCGAATTCCCAAACGCGATTGGTCTTTCCGCCTCTCGATGGGATTATTGTTAGGTGGAATTATCAGCAATAATCTGATCGACCGATTGATCATTGGACATGTGACCGATTTGATTATGATTGGTTACGGCGACGTTTTTAATTTAGCGGATGTCAGTAATTTTGCAGGATTAATCATCTTAATCCTAGGATATCTGACCGAAGAAAGAAGGAAAAAACCGCACAATAACGGGGATGAAATATAAAAAAAAAACAGGTGCAACGAATGATTAAAACACGTTGCACCTGTTTTTATTTGGTTGCCGAGTAAGTTTTACGGACCTGGTGTTGGTTCTTCAACAATAAAATCGATGAAAATTGGATCTCCAAAGGGTTCGCCGGAGGGAGAATAAGCCTGCCAGGCGCTGCGGTAATTGCCCGCTTCCTGCGGCGCAGTAAACAAAATTCGGATTATTGCCCGCGATCCGCTGCGGGCAGGATATAGAGCTTGTTCAGGGGGTGCAGATAATTGTTGACCAGCGATGAGTTTCAGGCGATAATTGCTGTTCCAATTACAGTCACCCTGATTTTCTACTTCCCACTGTTTATCTAAAATAATGCCGGGAGATACTAGAGTGCCATCGGGGATGGTTTTATCGGCAATATATAACAGGTTGTCGGTGCAATCCGGCTGTTGTGAAAGGTCGCTGATAGCAATATCAGTATTTTGAGTTGGATTTAAAAATGTGGCTGCTTGGTCAGTGTATTGAATATCAGGATTTATCGTTGGAGGGCGGAACAGCATGCCATCGCTTTCATCTCTGGCTGGTCTTTTTATGAGCTGGCATCCAACTAATAACATGCAGATTAGAATAAGGCTTTTACATTTCCCCATCTTCCATCCCGGCGTCATCTTCGACACTGCCAAAAGGTATGACAGTATCAATATTGGCGGCGTTTCGGCGCACTGCCTGTTCGATTTCATCCATTAAATCGGGATTTTGCTTTAGGAAATCTTTTGCATTTTCCCTACCCTGACCCAAGCGTAATTCTCCATACGAGAAGAAAGATCCCCGCTTGGTAATGATTTCCATTCCGGCAGCTAAATCTAATATATCGCCGACCCTTGAAATACCCTCATTATAAAGAATATCGAATTCTGCGGTACGAAAGGGTGCAGCGACTTTATTCTTCACTACTCTAACGCGGGTGCGGTTTCCTATGATCTCAGGTCCAAGTTTAATCGATTGAATGCGTCGTACATCTAACCGTACTGAAGCGTAGAACTTTAATGCCATACCGCCGGTGGTCGTTTCGGGATTTCCGAATACTACCCCAATTTTTTGACGGAGTTGATTGGTAAAAATCACCGCGGTGTTGGTTTGTTTAATTGCGCCGGATAGTTTGCGGAGAGCCTGAGACATCAGACGAGCCTGCATGCCCATCGGTGAATCGCCCATATCGCCTTCGATTTCTGCCCGCGGCACAAGCGCTGCGACAGAATCGATTACCACCACTTCTACGGCACCCGAACGCACCAGGGTTTCGGTGATTTCCAGGGCTTGTTCACCCATATCGGGTTGTGAGATGAGTAGACTGTCAATATCGACGCCGCAGCGCATGGCATAGCCGGGATCAAGAGCATGTTCCATATCGATATAGGCACAGGTACCACCCATTTTTTGCGCCTCGGCAACAATATGCTGACATATTGTAGTCTTTCCGGAGGATTCGGGACCGTAAATTTCGGTTATCCTGCCGCGGGGAATACCGCCAACACCCAAGGCAAGGTCCAATGAGAGCGACCCGGTTGGGATGGTTGCTACTTCCAGGTGATGAGCTTCTCCAAGCCGCATGATTGTACCGTCACCATAGCGTTTGGTTATATCTCCCAATGCTTTATCCAACGCTATGCTCCGGGAGGATTCATTGGCATTATCATCTTGAGGTGCAGACGGTTTTCGTACCATATTTTTGCGTCTCCTGTAATTATTGTGTTGAGAATTAACTTGAAGTGTAGCACAAATGTTCTGATTGTCAAGGGGTGGGAGAAGGTTCAATCACCGGCGTTAGGAAAGGCGCCCCGGGTGTTGCAGGAAGATTTGTATTATACGTCAGGCTGCCATACAGCGTAAAAAAACTTACTCTGCCAGCGAATATCTGAATGTCGATAAAGGTGCTTTTCACTTCGGGCACCCAAATCGAATAATTACCTGCCGGCAGGTCACCGATCACTACATTTTCTTTGTAATATGGATCGGAATTGGCAG
>JAAZNS010000081.1 GCA_012798185.1 Chloroflexota bacterium
CCGCGCCAGCAGTGTCTTGCCGGCGCCCGGAGGACCAACCATCAATACATTATGCGAGCCGGCAGCAGCAACTTCTAAGGCGCGTTTTACATGTTCTTGACCTTTTATTTCACGAAAATCGGTAGGCGGGATAACCGGCAGGCTTTCGGGCTGGATGGGAGCACGCGGCAGAATAATTGTTTCACCGGAAAGATGGGCATACAGGTCTGCCAGTGAAGCCACCGGGATGACTTCGATATCCGGTATGAGCGCCGCTTCAGCAGAATCCACTTCGGGGACTAAGATGCGCTTGAAACCCTGCTGGCGGGCAACGGCTGTCATCGGCAAGATGCCGCGGGAATGGCGTACCCCGCCATCCAATGAAAGCTCTCCCACAATTAGTGCGTCTTGAACGCATTCGATGGGCAATAATTCTTCAGTGATCAACACCCCTACAGCGATGGGCAAATCGTAAGCGGGACCTTCTTTGCGCACTGTTGCCGGCGCCAGGTTCACCACCAGGCGGTGGCGCGGGTAGGGCAGACCGGCGTTCTTGATCGCCGCCTGCACGCGCTGCCGACTCTCCTGAACGGCAACATCTGGTAAGCCGACGATATCCATGCCCGGAAAACCCTGAGCAATATCCACTTCGACTTCCACGATAACCCCGTCCAGCCCAATGACTGCGCAAGAGTATACACGGGCAAGCACATGCTAAGTTTAGAAGCGCTTGGAATTATTGTCAATAGAAAAAGCGTGGATTTTTCTGCGATAATTAGAGTAAGTTATTGGTGAATTGGGGAAACGACTAATCGTTCTCCCTTTTCCCTGTTTTCTTATTACTAATTGACTAATACCTATACTTTATGCAAAGCATAAAAATCATTGGATTGCAAGCTTTGCGTGCGATTCTTTAGCATGGTTGACAAAAAAGTGCATGCGGTTAAAAAAGTTTACTTCACTGACTCCCGCATCGATATCGAGGAATAAAAGATTGAGCTGCTGATACTTTTCTTTCAACCTTTTCTGGATGCCTTTTGCCACCACGTGATTGGCGATGCAGCCAAAGGGTTGAAAACAGAGTACATTTTGGATGCCTTTTTGGGCCAAATTTGCGATTTCACCTGCAATCAGCCAGCCTTCTCCATATTGGTGATTCAAGCTGATGACTTCCTTTGCCCGCGCAGCAATTTCTCTGATATCGGTATGCTGGTGATAATCGCGGTATTTCTGCATGATTTCATCGAATTGATTGAGATAATTGCGCGAGATTTTTTCGCCGATGATTGATAACAGCCATAACGCATCCCGCTTTTTGACATTGGTTATTACACCGTGTTGAGCGCCGATTAACCCGCCGGCGAAGAACTCAAAAAATGCCGGCGTTACCACTTGAATACCCTGATCTATCAACCACCTTGCAGCATAATTATTTGAAAATTCGTTATATTTTGCGTAGATTTCACCAACGATGCCCACTTTTGGGAAAGTTTTTGAATATGTTTCGATATTATTAAAATCTCTCACAGCTTGCTCAACCACAGAAAGGATAAACTCCTTGGTAATGGGGAACGATTTATTCATAAATGCTTTTAAATATTTATCGACGCAAGCTTGAGTTGCTCCTTTTTGTTTCTCTTTAATAATAGTGGAATAATACATGTCTGAGAGTACATCCATAAACATCATTCCCAAACAGGCTTTAACGACATACTCTTTTTTGCTAAATTTTAATCCGGGCTGAGTGTTTAACTTTTGGAAACTGGTTGCTAAGGTCACCACTGGCACCTGGGAAAAACCAGCAGCCACCAGTGATTTTTTAATCATTGAAGGGATACTAGTAGCACGGCATTGGCCACCAGTCTGTGAAAATCCCACAGCTGTATTAGATAGATCGTAATCTCCAGATTGCAGCGCCTTGATAAGAGACCCGATGACAATGATGCCCGGGTAACAAATTTCATTGTTGGTATACTTAAGCCCTACCTCGACGGTATCATGGTCGGGGTGAGGCAGCTGTACGATTTGGTAACCCATATCCACAAATGGTCGGGTAATAGGCGGCGAACAGAAGGGGGAGAAATCGGGGACGATTAAAACCCGGTCCCGGTCTTCATTTTCATATATTTTGGTAGTCTTCCTTGGCGTGCGGACCCTCAGAGATTTTGTCTCTTTCATGGGTAGAGATTCCATCATCGACCGTAATCTAAGTTTGATCGAGCCGGTGCTTTCTACTTCGTCGATGCGAATAATCGTAGGACTTTTACCATATTCACCTAAAATCATGCGAATTTCTTCGAGAATATATGAATCTGGCCCGCAGCCAAAGGAGTTCAACATAACCAATTCGATGTTATCCTGCATCCCAGCCCAGCGGGCGGCGTGATAATATCGATTGATATATTCCCATTGGGGGACGATATGATGATTATCCAAAGTTTGGTTCTTTTCCAATGGGACACAATCTTCGGTAATAACATCCACGCCAAAATCGGTGATCAGGTTAGGAATATTATGGTTAATCAGTGGATCGATATGATAGGGTCTTCCCATTAACAGGATAAGAGGACGTTCATTTTCCTTGGAATCTTTGATGAGTTCCTCGCCCATTTGTCTTATTTGCTCTTTGAAGCGCTTGTGCTCCTGATTGGCTTTTTGGAATGCCTTTAATGCGGTACTTTCTGGAATATTTAATCCGGTCAGATATTGGATGCACGTTTTCTTTAATAAATCTTCAAAGCGGAAGGTGACAGCAGGCATATCCAGGGGAATGCCAAATTTCTTTTGCGGGTTAATCGAGCTGTGAATAACATCCGGATACCCTGAAACAATGGGGCAATTGAATGAATTGACTGCATCTTCGAATTCGGGTTTTTCATAGAAAACCATTGGGTAGAAAATCCGGTCGACGCCCGCTTTGATCAAGTCAATGATGTGCCCACTGACGAGTTTTCCGGGGAAGCATAAGTTTTCCGACATGATATGCATGGCGCCATTTTGGTATAAGGCATTGCTCGATTGAGCGGATAAGCGCACTTTGATGCCGCATTCAACAAATAGAGTGTTCCAAAAGGGAAAATTCTCGAACAAGTTCAACACGCGGGGAATGCCGATGGTTAGTACCGGCTTACCCGGTGGATCGGTTGAGCGATTGAATAAGAGGTTGTATTTAAGCGCCGGCATATTGACGCCTTTTCTTTGCGCTTTGGCGCCATTATTAAATATCTTCTCGCAGCGATTGCCGGAATAGAAATGTTTTCCGTTAGGGAAAATCAATTTTGTTACCTGGCACTTGTTTTCACATCCTTTACAGTGGATATCTTTTTTGGTGTAATCGCCGATTTCATCGATATACTGAAGACCCTCGTAATATTTAACGATGCTGCTATTTGCGGAGAAATCATCCCTAGCGGTAAGTGCGGCGCCATAGGCGCCCATGAGTTCCGCCATATCGGGACAAATCACCGGTTTTCCCAGCAGCTTCTCTAATGCTTTTTGAATTGCCGGATTGCGGAAGGTGCCTCCCTGGACGACAATATGGTCTCCGAGAATATCGGTGTTGGTGATTTTCAATACCTTGTGCAGGGCGTTTTTTATCACTGAATATGCCAGCCCGGCTGAAATATCATTGATCTCTGCCCTCTCCCGCAGTGCCTGTTTGACCCGCGAATTCATGAATACCGTGCAGCGGGTACCCAAGTTACACGGTGCTTTGGCAGAACATGCCAGTTGGGCAAAATCTGTTACGGTATACCCCATCACATTGGAAAAGGATTCGATAAATGAGCCGCAGCCCGATGAGCATGCTTCGTTGATTTCGATGTTTTGAATATGACCATCCTTAATGAAGATGGCTTTCATATCCTGTCCGCCAATATCGAGAATAAAGCTGACATTCTCATCGAAAGCTCTGGCAGCGCGGTAATGGGCTAAAGTTTCCACCATTCCTTTATCAATGCCAAATGCAGCGCGGATCAAATCCTCGCCATAGCCAGTGACGATGCTCCTGCGGATTTTTGGAGAACTTCCATGACTTTCAAAAAGGGCATGGATTTTTTTTTATCCTTTTTGTACTGCACCAATTGGGTTGCCGCGGTTGTTGACGTAATAATCATACACCACTCGTCCCAATGGGTCGATTAACACGATCTTCGTGGTGGTGGAACCCGAATCGATGCCCAGAAAAACATCCTGATTTTTAATATCCTCAATGGTTACACGTTCGATTTTGTGTTTTTTCCTGCCAGCTTCCCATTCCTGATACTGCTTTGGCGAGGTAAAAAGCGGTGCGTGACGATTTTTTAGCGGTTGGAAGTCGTTTTTCTCTTGATGGAAGATTTCGATTAAATCCTGAATATAAAAGGATCGATCTGATGGATGAACTGCCAGCGCCGCGCCCAAAGCGGTGGTCAGCTCTGCATTATTTGGATTCACCACCTGGTCTGGCGTTATATCCAGTACGTCGAGGAAGGCTTTTTTCAAAGAAGGGATGAAGGTGAGCGGTCCGCCGCTGAACAGAATAGCTGGCTGCGGGTCTTTGCCGCGGGATAATGTTGCCAGGGTTTGAAGGACTACAGCATGAAAGACTGAAGCGGCAATATCTTCTTTTGCAACCTGGCGGCTTAATAAATTCTGCAAATCGGTTTTAGCAAAAACGCCGCAGCGGGATGCCATGGGATAAATGGTGGTCTGACGGCTGGCAAGGTCATTCAATTCGGCAACAGGCACGTTCAACAAGGTTGCCATTTCATCGATAAATGCACCTGTTCCGCCGGCGCAAGAACCGTTCATGCGAATATCGGGCCGCTGCGTTTCATCGAAAAATATGATTTTAGCGTCTTCTCCCCCAATATCGATCACCGTCCTGACCTGTGGATAGCGCTGGCGAACGACCTCTGCGGATGCCACGACTTCCTGGATAAAGGGGAGATTGAATTTTTCCGCAATCCCCATGCCCGCAGAGCCTGTTATCAGGATATTTGCTTGGATATGTCCAAACAGGTGTAAAACCTCGCCAAATATATTTTCCAGAGTAGACAGCGTTTCCGCATTGTGACGTTGATACGCGGAAAAAACTACTTTCCCTTCACGGTTCATGATTACGATTTTTTCCGTAGTCGAACCGATGTCGATACCCATCCGGAAAATCTCTTGGTTCATTGTTACACTCTTACATAATCAATTGTTCGTGGTTTTAGTTTTCCCGGTTTGCCGGGGCTGACATAAGATAATGCTGTTACTCTGAGCGAAGCAAAGAGTCTTTCCATTAATGTGTAAGGGATGTTTCACTGCGCTCAACATAACATAATCGATTTTTAGGATAGCCGCTCATTGATTTCAGGGCATAAACTGTTATGGAATACTCGAATCACCTCCTCGATCCAATCCTCCTGCGCAATATGATAGATATTCTTACCGCCCATGATTTCTTGCGTCAATACATGATACATCATCATACCAATAATAGCCTTGGCTGTGAGGAAAGGATTGGTTAAGGGACGAATTTTGCCGGATTTACTTTGTCTTTCCAGGTAATCTGCCAGGATCAAGTTGCTTTGCAGGATTGATTCCTGGTATACCTGCTCGGCGCAATCGGGAAAACGAATGCCATCTGTTATCACCATTTTAATCAGAGGAATGTATTTTTCAATGTGTTTCATGAAATTTTCAGCGATGATCCTAAGGGTTACATCGATGGTTTGATTATCGTCGACCAGATTTGCCAGAACAGGAACGAAGCTGCGCTCTTTGAGGATGGCGGAAAAAATCTGTTCTTTACTTTCAAAATATAGATAGATGGTTCCCTTGGCGATACCGGCGATGGAAGCAATTTCGGCAACGCTGGTAGCAGAAAACCCGTTTCTTTGAAAAGCCTGGAGGGCAGCATCTAATATTTTTTCGCGCCGCCCATTTAAATATTCTTCACGTTGGTCGCTGGATATAAGAGGTGACATAAGCTCCGCCGAAATGAATGACTGTATGGTCAGTCATTATTATACTGCGTGGTCTGATCATTGTCAATTTCTTTTTTTTCTTACACCAGTCATGATTTAATAGACTGGTGATTATCAATGATAAAATTAAATGTAAAAGGATATTTTTATTATTAGAAATGGAAGCTATCCACTTTTCAGGGAGGGTTATAATTCCAATTCGAGGAAAGCAGCAAATTATTATGCACCCTCGTCATGGAGAGAGAAGACCTTGGAGAAATCCTTTTGGTAGAGGATACCGCTCCCAATTCAGGAGGAGAGATGGAAAATCGTATTTATCATAAAAAAAACGAGGAAGTAATTCCCTCAAAAAATCGACATTCGAATCCAAGCCGATTTTGGCTGGCGTTGATCATTTTCCTGTTGGTATCGCTGTTAGCCTGCCAATTTACTCAAAAAGCAGCTACCCCTGTTATTGAAGCGCCCGTTACTCTAGCGCCTGATATTCAAGAACCTCCTACTGCCACCGCTACCGAAGAGAACCTGCAAGCTACCCAGTGGGCAGAGCAGACTGCCCAAGCACCAGCTACCCAAACACAGCAAGCGAGGGAAGCCGAAGCGACTCAATTTGTAATCAAGCTCACTGAAGATGCCATAGCCGAAGCTACAAAGGCTTTTTATGCACCGGTTTTGAATGAGCTTCCCAATTATGGCGTGGATAGCAATTCTGGGCATGTTGCCTGGGTTCATAATCCCGCTTCGGCATCGGCTGACGGCTATCATGCCAGCGATATTGTCAATGATTACGGCGATCTATCAGTAAAAGATTTCTTGTTGGCGGCAGATATCAATTGGGATACCCAATATGGCATTTCGGGATGTGGGTTTACGTTCCGCTCGGATGGCAACCAGCAGGTTTTCAACCAATATATGGTGGTATTTACCCGCAGCACCGATGGGCATATCTTTTTCAATACCTTATTCAACGGCAAATTAGCCAATTTCAAAGATTTTTATGCCAATATCATCGACCCCGATTTAGATTGGGAAAACGGCGCCTCTAACCGTATGGCGATCTTGGTAAGAGGCAACAGCGTGAAAATATTTACCAATCAAAAATTTATTGGCGAAGTCAATTTGACCGATCCGCCGCCGCAAAACCCCACGCTGCCCGTTAAACCGGTTAAACCTCAACCTCCAGCGGATGATTTGACGGGCAAAGAATTGCAGGAAGCCAAGAAAGCATATCAAACTGCCATGGAACAATATAAGCAAGACTTGGAAGCATATACACAGCAAGTGGCAAAACTCGAGACTGAGCATAGCACCATTTTGAATGCATACCGCCAGATGGGAGGCGTGGTTTATGAAGAGGGGTTCGTTGGATTGTTGGCTTACGCTGCTTCAGGGTATTCTAATTGTCAATTCAACAATGCCTGGTTGTGGGTATTCGATTAACAAATTAAACTTCGCGGTCAGTTATCATGATTATAAATATTGAGAAGCAACAACTAAAGTTGTTAATACAATTTCTAACTGTTTAGGACCACGATGGAATAATCAGTTTCAATATTAAACGGGTGCGGATTGGATTACAAAATATCAACCTTGGTGAAATTTAATAAACGCCTGATCGACAATTTACCCAATAAAGACACACTTTCGATCAAACCTATTTGGTGGTTGTCTTTCTTCTTTTTGATGGGGATATTCAGCGCCTGCCAGCCTGTTCAAAAAGGCGTTTTACCTACCCTGACTTCCGAAACCATCCAACTTAGTCAAACAAAAGTTATACCAACGAATACGATACAAACAAGTGTTAAAGCCACTCAAACTGCCCAGCCCACGCAAGACCTAACCGCTACTCGGGCAATCGTAAAAATTACCAAAGAAGCCGCACAAGCTACTGCTATTGCGCTGGCG
>JAAZNS010000082.1 GCA_012798185.1 Chloroflexota bacterium
CATTGTGCATAATGAGATCGAAACCTTGCTCAATGGAACCAGGATCAGCCAGGTTCAGTAATACACCGCCAACATCGGATTTATGGGGAATATCTGGGGAATCGACCTTTAGTGCGACCGGGTAACCCAATTTTTCGGCAAGCTCAACAGCTTCTTGCGCATTTTTCGCCAGGCGGACTGGCAGCGCAGGTATGCGATACGCATCTAAAATTTGAAAAGCAATATCTTGGGGTATTATTGAGCCTTCACAAGAGGGATTTTTCTGGCAGTTTTCGATAAGGGTATGAACGGTTTGGCGATCGACGTCTTTAAAAGTAATGGGAGGGGTTTGCTCACGATTTAAAAACTCGGCCCGCTGCGCCAGAATTGCTAATGCAGAAGCAGCCCGTTCGGGGAAACGGTATTCGGGGATGTGCGAAGCGCGAAAATGCTCAATTGCCTCCTGGATCATGCGGTCCCCCATTAAGGCGATCACAACTGGTTTTTTAGAAACATGAATTACCGGGATCAGCGCCCGAGCCACAGCGCCAGCCGAATCCATGGGTGGTGGAGGCAGGATGACCATGACGCCATCGACATTGCGATCATCGATCAACACGCGCAAACATTCGGCATATTGCTCAACGGTGGCAGATGCCAGCATATCGACTGGGTTTTGTAAACTGGCAGCAGGTGGTAGAAGCTGGGAAAGCTTTGAACGGGTTTCGGGGGTAAGCTCTGCCAGATGAAGATCATTGGCTTCCAAAGCATCGGCAGCGGTAACACCTGGACCGCCAGCGTTGGTAAGGACAGCCATAGCGCGCCCTTTAGGCGTGGGACACCATGCCAGCGCTCTCGCCCAATCGAACATTTCCTCGCTGGTTTCAGCGCGGATCACCCCAGCCCGTCTGAAAGCAGCATTATAAGCATTTTCCTGTCCAGCCAGCGCGCCGGTATGTGAGGCAGCCGCGCGCTGCCCGCTGCTATATCTGCCGACTTTGAGTGCTATTACGGGTTTTTGCAGCGCGGTGCGGTTAGCTTCTTCTACAAAACGGCGTCCATTGCTGACGCTTTCCAGGTAGAGGGTGATCACGCGGGTAAATGGATCGGCGACGGTGGGTGCCAGCACGTCGGTCTCGCTGACATCGCTTTGGTTACCCAGGCTGATCAGGCGTGAAAGCCCAAAGCCCTGCCCGCGCGCCCAATCGATGACCGCCGCGCATATGGCACCGGAGTGGGATATAAAAGCCACATCGCCGGGCGGAGGGCCGGGCGGAGGCAGGAAGGTTGTATCCAGCGGCAGGTGGGTATCCAATAAGCCGATGCAGTTGGGACCAATCAGGCGCATGCCATAACGCTGAGCGATAGCCAGGCATTCGGCTTCCAAGGCGGCGCCTTCTGGACCTGTCTCCCGAAAACCGCCTGAGCATAAGATCACTGCCCGCAAGCCGCGCCGGGCGCACTGCAGCAAGGCATCAGGAACTGCAGGGGCAGGAATTAATATCACTGCCAGATCGAGCGGATTGGGCACTTCCTGGATGTAAGCATAAACCGGGCGGTTAAAGAGTTCACCACCCCTGGGGTTGACGAAGTAAATTGCCCCCTGATAATTGCTTTCCACCAGGTTGCGCGCCAGCCCGTAACCCAGCTTTACTGGATCATGGGATGCACCAATGACCGCCACGCCTTTAGGCGAGAAAAAGGGAAGGAGGGTATGCGGAGGAAAAGCCATAAGATTGGAGTTCTCAGCTTTCTGATATTAAGAATTGGTAAAGCATGAGCAGTGAAAGGTGAATGGTGAATGGTGAGAGAAATTATACATGAATGTCGTCATTCTTGGGGCAAGCCTGCAGGAATAGCGATGGATTTCGGATGGGATGAATTCAAAAAGTTGAAAATCATATGCCAAATATTCTGGTGATAATGACAAGACTTGCCAATGGATTGCCCTCCTGTCTATTGACAGAATCACTGAAATGCGATAGCATTAACATATGCTCAAATAATGAGCAAATGCTCAAGCCCTATTATGGATAATATTAAACTGCTTACCAAAATCGCCACCCTCTATTACAAAGGGGGTTTGAACCAGCAGGAAATTGCTGATCGTTTAGGGCTCTCTCGCCAGACAACCGGTAGAGCCTTAAAACGTGCCCTTGATTTGGGCATCGTAGTTATCAATATCCAATCCAACCTGGAATACTCCGCTGAGCTTGAATACAAACTGGAAAGTATCTTTGGCTTATCTGAAGTTATTGTGGTGACACCACCTGCTGACAGCGAAGAGGCTGTGAAAGAAGCCTTGGGTAACGCTGGGGCAGCTTTCTTGGAACGCCGTGTGCAGCCCAATGACATCATTGGCATTTCCTGGAGCAGCACCGTTCTGCAATGTGCCATGCAGCTGCAGAAGACCAACCCGCGCAATGTGACCGTTGTGCAATTGAATGGCAGCATGGACCGCACCTCTTATTCCACCCGGGCGGAATTTATCGTCGAACGGATTGCCCAGGCTTTCGAGGGCAAGACTCTGGGGTTGCTGACACCCATGCTGGTCGATGACCGTTCGATTAAAACTAGTTTATTGCGTGATTCCAAGATTGCTGCTACATTGCAGCTCGCCAACGATGCGCAACTGGCGTTATTTGGCGTGGGGAATGTTTCTGAACAATCCTCGCTTTATAAAACCGGATATTTAGATGCGGTCATGCTCGAAAAGCTGAAAAAATCCGGTGCGGTAGGCGAAATTTGCGGCAGGTTTTATAACCGCCAGGGAAAAATCTGCCTGCCCGAGATGGATGAACGAACCATTGCTATCGAATTAAATGACTTAAAAAATAAACGCGTTTCAGCCGCTATTGCTGCTGGATTGAATAAGGTTGAAGCAATCTTGGGAATGCTGCGGGGCGGATTTTGTAATGTGCTGATCACCAGCGAGGAGACTGCCACAGCATTATTGGCTCAATCCAATCATTTTCCTACACCAACGAAAACCTAAAATTTCTCCAGGATATATGGTTAGGTTAATTAGAAAATCGGAAAGTATTGAAATAAGTCATATTACTCTAAGGAATATCGGAACACTTTGATGATTAATAATGGGAAAACTGATCCCTGGTAACTTTAATAATTAGTGTTGTTAATCGCTCCTCACCGGGAATGATCGAGAAAAGATATTGATTCGGTTCAAATTACGGAGGTGAAACTACCATCAAATCATAATGTTTACGACCAATCGAATTATGTTTGTCATTTCATCTCTTAATAAGGAGTCCGATGATGTACAGAAAACTTACGCCGCTACTTTTACTAATATTAGTTTTATCCCTCATGCTAAGCGCATGCCAGCCTTCGACCCCTGCCATTCCGATGGAAACAGCCACCGAAGAGCCAGTGGTTGAAGCGACTGAAGAGCCGGTTGCCGAGGCAACCGAGGAACCGGCTGCTACCGAAGCGCCGACCGAGATGGCAGGCTGCCCGCCTTCCACGGTGGCAGATCCCATGGGGATTAGCGGAGCTTTTCCGCAGCAATTTGAGCTGGCAGAATTTGAAGAAGCTGCCGGGTGTGAACTGACATTTACCGATAACCCGATGTTTGCAGCAGATGTAGCGGCTGGAAAATTGCCGCCGGTAGAGGAGCGGTTACCCGCAGAACCGCTGGTAGTGCAACCCTATAATGAAATCGGTAAGTATGGCGGTACGCTGCGCGGCATTTCTCTTGCCCCAAGCTCTGGCACTACTGAATTTTTTAGCTTCCGCATGGCTACTCTGGTACGCATGGAAGATGATCTTCACACTATTGTGCCCAATGTTGCTAAATCGTGGGATGTCAATGACGACTATACTGAATGGACTTTCACACTGCGCAAGGGACATAAGTGGTCGGATGGCGAACCATTTACCACCGAAGATATCGAATTTTGGTGGAATGATTACATCATGAACCCAGAGTTGAATCCCAGCGTGCCCAGTAACTGGCAGGCTGGCGGTGAACCAGCTAAGTTTACCAAGGTCGACGATGTCACTTTTAAATTCACCTTTGCTAAACCTTACCCTGGCTTGTTGACATACCTCTCGATTACTCCCAATAATCCCTGGGCGCCAAAGCACGCGGTGACAAAGTACCACATTGCTTACAACCCCGATGCCAATAAACTGGCAGAAGAAGCGGGATTCAAGACCTGGGTGGAAAACTTCGGTACTTATTTCAATAAATGGCCCGACCTGATGGACAAGCCCGAAGTTCCCACTCTGGACAGCCATATGCTGGTGGAAGTTCCCACCACCGAACAGCGCATCCGCGTTGCCAACCCCTATTACTTCAAAGTCGATACCGCTGGTCAACAACTACCCTACATCGATACCCACTTAGAATCCTTCATCAAGGATAAAGAGCTGATCAACCTGAAGATTATCAATGGTGAAGTGGATATGAAGGCGCAAAGCCTGGATATGGCAAGCTACCCGGTTTACAAGGAAAATGAAGCTCAAGGTAATTACACGGTACAGCTGCCTCCAGGTTTTGGCGGCATGATCTATGCTTTCAATGTCACTTCTCCCGATCTGGTGCTGCGCCAGATTTTCCAGGATGTACGCTTTAAACAAGCTATGTCCTTAGCGATCAACCGTGAAGAGATCAACGAATTGTTATATTTTGGGTTGGCTAAGCCATCGCAAGCCATTCCCAGCCCCAAGACCAGTTTTGTCACCGAAGAAATGAGCCAATATATGGCGGAATACGACCCAGATAAAGCCAATGCCTTACTCGATGAAATGGGTTTGACCAAAGGTAATGATGGTTTCCGCTTAAGACCGGATGGAAAACCGCTGGTTATCCTCATGGAATATGCTCAACAAGCTGAAAACGTTAAAAATAACGAGCTGGTGAAAGATTATTGGGAAAAAGTGGGCGTGAAAGTGGAATTGAAAGAGGTAACAACGGAAGCATTGCGCGCCGATTCTGCGACTAATAATTTAGATATTGGTGTTTGGTCATACACGTTTTACCATGAGGCTTCCATGATTGGCAATCCGCGCCGGCTTATTCCGCCATGGGGTGATGGTTCCATGATGATGGCTGGTTTACCCTGGGCTCAATGGTATGCCAGCGGCGGCACCGAGGGCGAGGAACCGCCTGAACAAATAAAGCAACTCTATGAACTTACTGAGCAATGGAAAATCGCTTTACCGGGTTCCGATGAATATATCCGATTGGGTCAGGAGATGATGAAAATCAACCTGGAGAATCTTTACCTGATCGGGACAGTCATCGATATCCCTGGTCCAACCGTGGTTTCGAATGCTTTAGGAAATGTACCGCAGTTCACCGTACAGTCATCCGATTACAGCCGGACAGTTCCATTCCGCGTCGATCAATGGTTCTTTAAATAATTCGAATAAGTTTAGCCGCGAAGAATCGATGGTCCATTACATTTACATTTCAATTGAATCTTCGCCTCACTCTTGGGGGGATTTCCCTGGTTTGGGGAAGTCCCCCAAATGAATATCATTATGGTTGATGGCAAGGCACAAATTTAGCCTTTCCATCGACCAATCCCCTGCACGTATAATATGGTTATGTTATCAAAAGCTGATTAAGCCTCATGATTAAACATCTCCTGGGACGTATTATTTCCATGCTTGTCACTTTAGTGCTGACGTCGGTGGTTGTATTTATCATCATCCAACTTCCTCCCGGCGATTATGCTGAACGTTATGCCTATAAGCTCGAAGAGGCAGGCACAGCCGTGAGCGCAGCCGACCGGCAAGCTTTACGTGCTTATTTTGGAATAGACCGCCCGCTTCATGAACAATATATTACCTGGTTTACCAACATCATTTTACATGGTGATTTTGGCGTTTCTTTTGAATACCGTCGTCCGGTGATGGATGTGATTGGCGAACGGTTGGGATTGACCACCATTTTGGTATTTATTACCCTCATTCTCACGTATGGACTTGCCATTCCTTTGGGCATTTATTCTGCCATTAAGCAATATTCTGTGGCGGATTATTTCTTTTCAGTTGTGGCATATTTGGGATTAGCCATTCCGAACTTTTTACTGGCTTTAGTATTGTTATATATCAATGTAACCTATTTAGGTGCAAGTGTGGGAGGGTTGTTCTCTGCAGAGTTTGTCCGGGCGCCCTGGAGTGTTGCCCGCTTTATGGACCTGCTGGCACATTTATGGGTGCCAGCTATTATCCTCGGATTGGCTGGTACAGGGCTTCAGATGCGTACCATGCGCGCCTTGATGCTGGACGAACAAAATAAGCTGTATGTAATTGCAGCGCGGGCGCGCGGTTTGTCTGAGCAAAAACTTATCTTAAAATACCCAGCGCGTGTTTCGATTAACCCGATTATCAGCACGATCGGCTGGGAACTTTCGCGGGTCATTTCAGGAGCGCCTTTTGTATCTGTCGTATTAGCGCTGCCAGATACTGGTCCTCTATATTTGGATGCCTTGCTCGATCAGGATATGTATCTTGCGGGCTCGATGCTTTTTTTGATGACTGCTTTAACACTCATCGGCACGTTGATTTCTGATCTTTTACTGGCAATGCTGGATCCCCGCATTCGAGGAGGAAGCAGGCATTGATGGCGATCCAAAAGCTGGCAAATTTATTCCAGCGCTTGAAAGGTCATAAAAAGCAGGAGGAAAACACCTACTTTGTTGCCACACAGTTCCAGTTGATGTGGTGGAAATTCCGCAAACATCATATGGCAGTGATCGGAATGAGCGTATTAGGTATATTGCTGGTTTTAGGGATTTTGGCGGAATTTATTTCACCAAACACACCTTTCACTCGTGATAATAAATATATCATTGGTCCTCCCCAGCTCCTTCACTGGATTGATCCACAGGGAAAAATCCATTTGCGGCCGTTTGTTTACCAAGCTGTTGGCACTCGTAATCCGGTCACTTTTCGCATGACATATAAGGAAGACCGGGAGAAGATTATCCCGGTGCAATTCTTTGTTCACGGCGACCCATATGAATGGTGGGGAATATGGAAAACAGATATCCATCTTTTTGGATTGGCTGAAGGCAACGTTCATTTCTTGGGAACCGACGAGCTTGGACGCGATTTATTTACCCGCATCATCTATGGTACTCGCATTTCGCTTTCGATTGGTGTGATTGGCGTCTTGCTTTCGTTTGTCCTTGGCTTATTACTTGGCGGCATTTCTGGATATGCTGGTGGATGGGTAGATAACCTGATCCAGCGCTTTACTGAGTTTATCCGTTCGATCCCTTCCCTGCCGTTATGGATGGCTTTATCTGCTTCGCTCCCTAAAGAATGGTCGGGGCTACAGGTATATTTAGCGATTACCGTAATCCTGGGGTTTCTGGGCTGGACCTCGCTCGCCCGGCGGGTGCGTAGTATGCTGCTTTCCCTGCGTGAAGAGGATTATGTCATGGCGGCGCGTATCGCCGGGTGTAGCGATGGCCGGATTATCACACGGCATATGCTGCCTTCCTTTTTGAGTTATCTGATTATCGATATCACGGTAGCATTCCCCAACATGATATTAGCTGAAACCGCGCTGAGTTTTATTGGGCTGGGTTTGCGTCCGCCGATTGTCAGCTGGGGTGTATTATTACAATCAGGACAAAATATCCGGGCGATTTCCATGACTCCCTGGTTATTGGCGCCGGTTATATTTATTGTCTTGGCTGTGCTGGCATTTAGTTTTGTGGGCGATGGATTGCGTGATGCAGCCGATCCCTATTCCAGATGAGGACATTCTTATGAGTGCAATTCCCCCTCTTCTTGAAATTTCTGATCTTCGGGTGGTTTTTCCGCTCGATGAGGGATTGGTGAAGGCGGTTGATGGAGTCAATCTTACGATTGAAAGAGAATCGGTGGTTGGCGTGGTTGGCGAAAGCGGCTGTGGTAAATCCGTGACTGCACAGTCAATTTTACGGATTGTTCCCCGCCCAGGCAGAATCGAAACCGGGAAAATCTGTTTTCATCGGTTTGTTTCTAGAGAAAAACAGAAAGCCGAGACGGTCGATATCGCTCAATTAAACCCCGCCGGCAAGCAAATCCGTGCTATCCGGGGTAAAGACATTGCCATGATCTTTCAGGAACCAATGAGTTCCTTTTCGCCGCTCTATACCATTGGCAGCCATATTTGCGAAGCGATTCTGGAACATGAAAAAATATCAAAAAAAGCAGCGCGCACTATGGCGATCGATTTACTAGCCAAGGTGGGTATTGCCAATCCTGCCCGCCGTGTGGATCAATATCCACATGAGCTTTCTGGCGGCATGCGTCAAAGGGCGATGATTGCCATCGCCATCTCGTGCAACCCAGCACTGTTGATTGCTGATGAGCCAACCACTGCTCTGGATGTGACCATTCAGGCACAGATTCTGGATTTGATGCGCTCTTTACAGGAAGAGTTCGGTATGAGCATTTTATTTATCACCCATAACCTGGGGGCGGTAGCGCAGATTGCTGACCGTATTGCCATCATGTATTTGGGCAAAATCATGGAAGAAGGTAGTGTGGGTGAAGTGTTCCACAATCCACAGCACCCCTACAGCAGGGATTTGCTAAATGCCATTCCGCGCATCGGAAAGACCCGCCACCAGCGATTAGCTGCCATCGGAGGGGTTATCCCTAATCCTTTTGAGCGTCCTGCTGGCTGTACTTTTCATCCTCGGTGTAAAGAATTCATGCCGGGGGTTTGTGACGTTGATGTTCCGCCGCTGACACAATATAACGCTGATCATCAGGTGCGTTGTTTCTTAATGACGCAAAAACCTCAACAATAGAGCCGGTTTCAAAGGTGCTGTTTTGAATGAACCAGAAGTATAAGTTAGTTGAAGTTCAAGATTTAAAAACACATTTTCCTATTCGAGAAGGGTTATTTTCGCGCCTGGTTGGTACAGTAAGGGCAGTAGATGGAGTCAGTTTTTCGATCCGCAGGGGTGAAACATTTGGATTGGTGGGCGAGAGCGGTTCTGGAAAAACCACCGTTGGGCGTTCAATTTTAAGAGCTGTTCGTCATACTTCAGGTTCATGCCATTTTTGGTTATCCGAAAATCAGGGTATCGATGTGTTTTCTCTGGAAGGTGATGAGCTGCGCTATTTCCGGCGTCACATGCAGATGATCTTTCAGGATCCCTACGCCTCACTCAACCCGCGCATGACGGTGCGTGAAATCATTGCCGAGCCTCTTGTGGCAACCCGCCTGGTTAGCAGCCGATCTGAACTGGAAGATCGGGTTGTTGAAGTTGCCCGGCGCTGCCGTCTGAATGTGGACTACCTAAAGAGGTATCCCCATGCGTTTAGCGGGGGAGAACGCCAGCGGATCGGCATTGCCCGTTCTTTGGTGTTGAACCCTGAATTCATCGTATGCGACGAACCGGTATCGGCACTGGATGTATCCATTCAGGCAGAAATATTAAACTTGTTATACGATTTGCAAAGCGAGCTGAACCTCACTTATTTATTTATTGCCCACGATTTGAGTGTGGTAGAACATGTTTCCGATCAAATTGCAGTTATGTATTTGGGAAGGCTGGTAGAGACTGCTCCCACCACTGACCTGTTCAATAATCCGCTTCACCCATATACCGAAGCCTTGCTTTCTGCCATTCCTGCAGCTGACCCCGATGATGAATTACGGATGCTGCCATTGAAAGGTGAAATTCCCAGCCCTCTCAACCCGCCTTCAGGATGCCATTTCCATCCGCGCTGCCCCTATGCTATTGATATATGTGAACAAGTCATTCCTGAATGGCGCGAATTTGGTCCGGAACATCGGGTAACCTGTCATCGTGCAGAATCGTTGGAGTTAATGGGCGTTGAAAAATCAAGTTGGGGTAAAAAATGAAATCAGCCGCGCATTACTCTAAAAGTGATATGTTTTTTGGATATTTTCGAAATTCTTTTAATAAGGAAAATTCGTTAAATTTTTTGAATTGCTGCTGGATGTTGGTGGCAAATCTCACATTGGTTTGGAGGAAATAATGGTTAAAGTAGTTATCATTGGTGCTGGTTTGATGGGAACCGCCACATCATATCCCCTTTCAGATAATGGGCACTCTGTTCACTTGGTCGGCACTCATCTGGATGGGGAGATTATTAAAAGCTGCAAGGAAAAACAATTTCACCCGCGGTTAAAGCGGAATCTCCCTGTGGGTGTCCGCCCTTACTATATCGAGGAGATCGGCGATGCGATCGAAGGCGCGGATGTAATTCTAAGCGGGGTTAATTCCTTAGGTGTGCATTGGATTGGACGTACAATCAAGCCTTATGTCCGTCCTGGGCAAATGATCATTGCCATCACTAAAGGGTTGGAGACCGATGCTGAAGGGAATTGGCGTATTCTGCCGGATGTGCTTGCTGGCGAATTAGATGAAGCTATTCGCCCGCAATTGAAATTTGCAGCCGTTGGCGGGCCTTGCATCGCTGGCGAGCTGGCAGGACGGCGTCATTCCTGTGTGGTATTCGGCTCGCGTGATTTTTCGGCTGTGGAACAGCTGGCTTCCATTTTTAGCACGCCTTATTATCATATTTGGAAGACGTCTGATCTGGTCGGCTTGGAATTTGGCGCGGCTTTTAAAAATGCTTATACGCTGGCAATTGGCATTGCTTATGGCATGCTGGAAAAAGCGGGTGGTGTTGACGAGGCAGGCGCGAATTTTCATAATCTTGCGGCGGGGGTGTTTGCGCAAAGTTGTGTAGAAATGTCCCGTTTGTTGCAAATTGCTGGTTCCGATCAGTCCTTTGCATATAAATTGCCCGGCGCAGGAGACCTATATGTTACCGCGGTGGGGGGGCGCACGGTGCGTCTGGGAAAGCTATTGGGTGCGGGGAAGACTTTCAAAGAGGCCCGCCAGATCATGGCAGGGGAAACCCTCGAATCAGCAGAGATCATTTCCATGATGGGCACTGCCTTGCCCAGGTTGGAGCGGGAAGGATTGGTCCAACCCAATGAATTACCCATATTGCGCACTCTGGTGGATGTGATTGTCTATAATAAACCGGCGCAATTCCCCATCGATCAATTTTTTGGGGGAAAAGCTGTCTTATGATTTCTGGTGTGGACGGAAAACCAGCGCAAGATTACTCATCTTTTCAAACCGGTGCCCGCCTGCTGGAAGAAGCCTTGAACGGTGTTCCCCAGCGGACGCCTGTTTATGCCCAGTTGCATGATTTCACTGCCCGACAATTGGGCATTCCGGCAAAGGAATTCTATACCCGGGCGGAAATCATGGTTCCAGCAATATTGGAAATCACTTCACGATTTAAGCTGGACGTAGCTTCGATCACTTTTGATGTATATAATATCGAAGCAGAGGGCTTGGGCCAAAAGCTGGTTTTTAATGGGGAAAATATGCCGGATGTCGATCGTACTCAGCCGCTCATCCGCAGCCAGGATGACCTGCGGCTGATCACTACACCGGATTTCGCTTCGGCAGGCAGGTTTGCCAATGTTATTCAATTGCACAGCCTTTTTCAAAAGTTGACCGGCATCAATCCAACTTTGACTTTTTGCGCTCCATTTTCATTGGCAGCTAATCTCATGGGTATCGAACGATTGATCAAAGCTATCTATTATGAACCCGGTTTTGTAAATGAAATGATGGTGCGTCTGGTCGAGGAAGTGCTCGCTCCCTGGATTCTCTATCAAAAAGCACACTTCCCGCAATCTCGCCGCGTCAACGGCGCCGATGCGGTGGCATCGCTGCCGATCATTAATTTGAAAATTTTCAAAAAATGGGTGATTCCCTACATCCTTCGTTTGCGCAGGTTGTGCGGTGAAGGCGTATATGTCGTTAATTGGGTGGGCGAGGCGTTGTTACCCAAGCCGGAAGAAATGCTGGAACTCAAACAGCAGGTCGCCTTGGATTGTATTTTGGGGCAGGACCCGGATGTGGAAAAGCTTACCCCACGATTCTATAAAGACTATGCCGTAGCGCATAATTTGGCATTGACGTTGGGCGTGGGGGCGCGTTTCATAACCCAGAGCAAGCCGGAAGAGGTGTCTGCGCGGGTGAAGCATTATGTCGAGGTGGGCAAACAGGGAGGGCGGTTTGCGTTGTACCTGTGCAACCTGGATGCCAATACCCCGCCGGAGAATGTGTGCGCTGCGGTAGCGGCGGTAAGGCAAGAGTAGAAAAATTAAAGCGGCACCCAGAACTTTCCAAACCCAAACATCGATAACCCCCCGCAAACAAAAAACAATAATATCCCGAACACAATCAACGCAATATCCCGGCGTTTGTAATGAAGCTGCTCCAGCCACACCCGCGGACCAACGCCAAAGGCGCGTAAATCCATGGCATCGATGATGTCCTCGCTGCCGATGATGGCATGGATAGTTACCGGCACGATCAGCGGCGCCATCTTGCGTACCTGGTTGATCAACCCGCCGCGCAGATTTTCAAGCTCGTAGCCGCGCGCCCGCTGGGCGTCCATAGTCATCATGAAATCCCGACCGAAGGTTGGGATGAAGCGCATCGTCAGGTCCATAGCATAGGCAATTTTATCGGGCATTCCAAGCCCGCGGAAGATAATGCCGTATTGTGCAGGATTGAGCGAATAAGGGATCAGAATGGTCATAGATGCCAGGCTGAACACGCGCAGGAAGATGCCCAACGAAAAAAACGCCTTTTCCAAAGTGACATTAATAACGGGCTGCCAGCCGAACAGGGTGAAACCGGCAGCCAGGCGGGTGATCAAATGTTCGCTTTGATATACTTCCATACCGCCGCGCCCGGTAAGGAAAGTAAGCCCTGAGTAGAAAATGCCAAAAAGCGCGATGAACATTAATGGACGGCGCATTTCCATAAGGCGGATGCCTGAGCTCAGTAATATTGCCAGCGATACAACGCCAAAAACT
Organism: Chloroflexota bacterium; assembly: GCA_012798185.1. GTDB lineage: Bacteria > Chloroflexota > Anaerolineae > Anaerolineales > UBA4823 > JAAZNS01. Next base: position 12,842 of record JAAZNS010000082.1, read on the forward strand.
GCCAGGTAGCGTACATCCCAAAAGAGCAGCGTGCATGCCAGGAAGCATGCATAAAAGATCAACCAAGCACGCGGATCGAACCACTGGATGATGGACTTCCGTTTACGATATCGCCAGGTAACAAGCATAGTAAGTGGTTAGTGATGAGTGGGGAGTAGTGAGGGGGCTTGATGAGCCGATTACCTCACCACTCACCAAAAATCGAACACCGAGCATTGAGATTTGAGAATCGAAGACTGAAAACTGATAGCTGCTTTACCTTCCCGATTGCCGGCGCGTTGCAGCGTAGGCTGCCACGAGAATAGGTACCAGGATGGCGGCGAAAATCAGGTTCGGTCCTGCTGCGGGTAAAAATTCACCTACAATAGCGACTGCTGGCGAAAAGCCGTTGATCCAGATATCGGAGATGGCTGCAAAACCGATCCCCAGCAGGTTACCCAGCATACTCCAGGTAACAGCAGCTGCCACATCGATGTTTTTACCAAAGAAAATCCGCACCAACAGGACCAGTACGAAACCGATCACCACTGATAAACCGGCAAATACTGAAATTTGTGCATCGCCAAAGATGTTGTTGGGCACATCGTAGAACATCATATTAGCGATGGTGCGGTTGAACAGGTAGAAAAGCACGCCAATAGCTGCCACCACAGCGCTGATCCATAGTACGGTATCCATGCTTTTCTTCTTGTCTTTAAACAAGAAAACCATGCCCGCGATCATGCCGACTAACCCATTGCCGACACTCCATTGCGGTGACAAACCAAAACCGGTCAGCGCGTCACCAAACATATTTCCGACTGCACCGGTGAATAGGCCTACGGTTGGGCCGAAGGCATATCCGAAGAACATGGGAATGACAATTGCCGGGCGCAAAGATACCTGGCTGACCGAAGGTACCACAAATACTGTGCCATTGAACAGATAGGAAAGAATGGCATACAGTGCTGCGCCGATAGCCATATACACCACCTCACGGGTGCCTACTTCCCAAATTTGACTGCCGCGGGTGAGGTAATAAACGACAAAAACGATAAGCAAGCCAACTGCAACAAAGAAGAAACGCAGTAAGGCAGTCTGATCCAGCTGTAGGCTGGGGTTAATCATCCCGCCAATCCAGGCAATTAATAAGAAAACAATAAAAACGGCGACTAATGCCGAGATAACTGAAAAAAGTTTTTTATCCATGAATGCATCTCCTCTCGATGAATAAAAATTTATTGGATATGCGCCAGAGCCTCAGCGCGCAAAAAACGCCCGGTAGTTTCAACCCGTTCTAAGTTAAGCTTAAGCAATGAGGTAGGCACCAGGCGTGTGGCAGAAAGCAAATCAAGATCGCGCAACACCTCTTCCGGTCTGCCGTCGGCGACAACTTGACCGTTATCCACCAGCAGGACTCGGTTGGCATAAATAACCGCCAGATCGATATCATGAGTGATGAAAAGAATAGCTTCAAAATTTGGAAGTTGTAATATGGCGTCCATGAATTCCATGTAATTGCGATAGTCCTGTCCGGCAGTGGGTTCATCCATTACTAATATACGGGATTGCATGGCGAGGATCGCAGCGATACTGACCCGCTTCTGCTGACCAAAAGAGAGCGCTAGCGGCGGATCTTTCTCTCTTCCGGTAAGGTTAACAATATCAATAGCCTCTTGCACCTCCTTTCTTATTGCTTCAGGATCATGGCGCAGGTTGGTGGGACCAAATGCCAGTTCTTCGTAAACCGTGGGAGCAAAGAGCATGTGGCTGGGGCTTTGAAACACATACCCCAGGGTTTTCGCGACTTGCGCTACACTGATATGACGGGTATCTTTGCCTTCCACCAGCACCCTTCCTGCTTTTGGTTTAAGCAAACCAATGGCGTGTTTAACCAGGGTGGTTTTCCCTGCACCGTTAGCGCCAAGTACGGCGATAACATCTCCCCGGTTTATCGCCAGCGAAATCCCTTTTAGAACAGTTGAACCAGCTTCATAACCAAATGAAACCTCCTCAAATTGTACCAAAGGTTTTGGGCTGCCTATTGCCGGCTGAAATTGAATTGACTGAGGCGGTGGGTCACTGGCTGCTCTTTCTAGGATTAATGGTGCGGGCAGTTTGATTTCATGATAATTGACTACCTTGCTTAATCCATCCATAGTGCCCAGGTAGCGAATTTGTCCCTGCTCCATAAATAATACACAGTCAGGGTTGATTTTAAATACATCTTCAACACGGTGTTCCACCATCAACACCGTCATACCTTGATCGGTGAGCTGGCGTATCAGGCGTAAAGCCTCTTGAGCACTGGCAGGGTCCAAGCTGGCGAGCGGTTCATCCAGCAACAGAATGCTAGGGTGCATTGCCAATACACCTGCCAGGGCAACCTTTTGTTTTTCGCCGCCGGATAAGTTGAAGGTCTCCCGATCGCGAAGATGTTTGATTCCAAGATAGTCCAGTGATTCGTTAATGCGCTCGGTGATTTCATCCCGGCTAAGAGCCAGGTTTTCCAAGCCAAAAGCAACCTCATTCATTACCCGCGTACCTAATATTTGCCGTTCAGGATCTTGTAATACAGTGCCAACAATTTGTGAGATGCGCGCCAGGGTGAACTTGGATGTATCCTGATCGTGTAATAATATTCGCCCGGAAATCTCACCCTTATAGCTGCGCGGGATCAAGCCGTTTATACAGCGAATCAGGGTTGTTTTACCGCATCCACTGGCTCCTGCTAGAAGGAGGAGTTCTCCGGGCATGATCTGAAAGGATATATCCCGAATGGCTAATTCCTGGCGGTCACGATAACGAAATGATAGGTTTTCGATGAATACAGCGGGTGTATGCCCCATTCGGCTATCCTTCTAAAAAGACTTCGACGCTGTCTTCCAGTTTGGCGCTTAACCTTCGGGCAGCATTTCCGTTGACGACTGAAATGATCAAATTCCCGTTGCTGCCAAACAAACCAATTAATTCTCCGGTTGGACGTTCACCAAAAGTGCGCACCAACCCTTGTATATTAACCCCGCACAGCCGGATGGTTGCGACTTTAGCCTCACCGATATGCTCAGTGCGAATATTGGTATGAATATTTCCGAAATGATCGAGGTGGATGATCTCTCCCCGCCAGCCATAAACCATCCGCTTTGGTTGGTTGAAATTTAAGCGGACGGGATTATCGATAGGTGAACCCAATTCTTCAAGCGGTACACCAGCCGCCAGATGTCCGGCTATGGGAGCAAAGATATCCCTGCCATGAAAAACATTGCTGATATTTTCCAGCCAATAACGGGGTTGATCTAAATTCACCCAACGCACGGGTTGGCTGGTTTTCTCGGCGTTTTCCAGCATCAGGGTAAAAACGCCGTTATCCGGACCGACAACATAATGATTGCCCAACATTGCTGCAACCGGACGGCGCTCGGTGCCCACCCCCGGATCAACCACAGCTACATGGATCGTGTTGGCAGGGAAAAAAGGTGCAGCACGGGTGACGATTAAAGC
>JAAZNS010000083.1 GCA_012798185.1 Chloroflexota bacterium
GTAAAACTTCTGCGGCCTGTTCGTTCTGCTGTTGTCACTATCAATGGAAATGAGTTGTTTGCAGAACCGGATATCTCGAATTCAGTGATATCTGTTCTGAAAAAACTTGATTCCAGGACACTAATTTGAGAAACTCAGGTGGACCCTGACCATCGTTGGTTTGAACTGGCAAGGAAATAATACCAACTATGTAATCAACTGGGGTTTTGGTCATACACTAATGCAATTTGGGTTAGTTTACAAGAATACTGCGCTGTTCAACCTGGGTACAGAAATCGCCAAGCCTCAAGGCTCAATCTTAGTGTGGATCCTCGGTAGTATCTCTTTAATGCTTTCGTTCTATGTGATTTACCGCGGCATTAAGCTCTTCATGAAATTTGTTTGGGGCGCTATGATTTTGACCTGGATTATGCTTGCCATCTATGCTGGCGTTATGCTCAGCGTGAATCCAGATATCGTTGCAGCTGGTATGAAAACCTTGCAGAACATCGATTATCAGGCGGTACTCAATCAAGCAGCTTCCCTAGGCTGGCAGAAAGGATTTTTCTCTGTTGCAGCTACCATTATGGCTGGTATCACCTATATGAATCTTACATGCCTGGGATCAACATATTCAGCCAACATCGCTGGCGAAATTAAGCGGGTTGATAAAGCGCAACCGCTGGCTCAATATGGGTCGATTTTCCTTTTCATCATCTACTATCAGATCTATACTTATGTCACTTACCATGGCGTTGGGATTGACCTGTTGCAGGCTATCTCGAAGTTGAATTCCGCAGGGCAAGATGCTGCAATATTCAAAGCATTTCCGCAGATTCCTTATCTATTGGTCTATGCCACTCAAAACCCAATATTGCTGCTACTCGGCGGACCTTTTGCTTGGGGTTTAATCAATTGGGTAGGCGCGATGGGCTTGGCGTTTGCTCCGGTCCGCAACCTGTTTGCTTATGCCTTCGATGGCATGCTGCCGCCCAAATTGAATGAAGTTAACCGTCGGGGTTCCCCAGTTTATGCAGTTTTGACTGGTTTCATCATTTCTTGGTTCCAGTTCACAGTTAACTGCATAACTCCGCTGCTATCAGCATACCAGACCTACACCATCACCATCTGGTTCTTCGGCTGGATATTCTTGAGCATTGCAGCCATCATCTTCCCCTGGAAGCGAAAAGATATTTGGGAGAAAGCCCCTGAAGTTACCCGGCAGAAGATTTTCGGTGCTCCGGCAATCGTAGTAGCTGGCGTTCTGGGGTTGATCATCAGCCTGGCAGCAGTTTATTTCACCCTGGTGCCTTCATTGATCGGGGCTTCTGTTTATGCTCAGCTTCCTGCATTGCTAACCTCTTTCGGCTTTTACATGATTTTACCGATCGTTCTATACTACTATTCGATGAGCGTTAACAAAAAACGTGGCGTTCCAATCGAGAAACGCTTCAAAGAGGTTCCTCCAGATTAATCTGTTCTTGGACGGGTGATATAATCCTTGGGTAACCCAAAAGCCATGCAAACATTCATTAACGCCGCTGGAGGGTTGCCCTCCCTAGTTTAACAAAATTAGCTGGAGGCAGAAATGAGTTTATTTGGTAATAACAAGAAGATTAGAATTTTCTTTACAACCGATGTTCATGGGTCGACCGTAGTTTTTAAAAAATTTATCAATGCCGCAAAATTTTATGAAGCGCAGATAATCATTTTGGGTGGAGATATGGTTGGGAAAATGATAGTTCCCCTTGTGGAACAGGCGGATAAAAGTTTTCGCGCGAATTATTTAGGGAAAGTATATGATGTCAAGATGGGAGAAGAACTTGAACATCTTGAACAAAACCTTGAAAATTCTGGTCTTTACCCTCTCCGCTTATCGCCTGAAGAGGTAAGGGCTTTTGATGAAGATAAAAGTTTGGTTGAAAAACGTTTTGGTCAATTGGCTGCTGAGCGGGTGGCAAAATGGATGCAAATCGCTGAAGACAGGCTAAAAGGTACTGATATCAAATGTTTTATACAACCAGGAAATGACGATCCCTATGAAATCGATTCCATGTTTATTGAATCGGAGCATGTCAAAAATGTGGATGAAACAATTGTTGAACTGGACGATAATCACGAAATGATCAGCGTGGGCGCGGCTAATCCTACCCCCTGGCATTGCCCGCGTGATCTTTCGGAAGATGAATTATCCCGGCGGATTGAATTGCTGGCAAACCAACTAAAGAATCCCAAAAACGCTATATTTAATTTGCATGTTCCACCTTTTGATACAAATCTGGATAGTGCTCCTGAATTGGATCAAAACCTGACACCCAAACTATCACTCAGTGGAGGGTTTAAAATGGCTTCTGTCGGCAGTAAAGCTGTCCGATCGGCAATTGAAAAATATCAACCTCTGTTGGGAATACATGGACATATTCATGAGAGCCGTTCGGCTCAAAAAATCGGACGAACAATGTGTATCAACCCGGGCAGTGAATATGGTGAAGGTGTATTGAGAGGCGTTCTTATCGATTTATCAAAGGATAAAATAGAAAATTACACATTTACACAGGGATAGTATAGACACTCTAATTAAAAAGTATTATTTTTGGAGGTTTTTTATGGCAAGCAACAACGAATATATTTCTGAAGCATTGGGTTTGGTGGAAAGGGCGCAAAAAGAAGGAGTGTTTTTGCGAATATTAGGTTCGACTGGTTTTCGCATACACAGCCCTGAATATGTAGCCATTCACGATGCTATGGATCGACCACTAACAGACATCGATTTTGTGGCTTATGGTAATCAGGATCGTGAGATCGATGCATTCATGATGAGAGAAAAATATTCGCCAATGGTAGCTGCCTTAACTCCAGAATTGTTTGCTTCACGAAGAATTTATAATCACCCAAGTAATGGGATACACATCGACGTATTTTTAGATGAGCTTAGCATGTGTCATAAGATCCCCTTTCGGAACCGGTTGGAAGTGGATTCGCCTACAATACCACTGGCAGAATTGGTGCTTGAAAAAACTCAAATTGTGACATTAAACAAAAAAGATATCAAAGACATGCTAATTTTACTTGCTGCTCACCCAATAGGCGATCACGATAAAGACACCATCAACGGAAAATATATAGCCGAATTACTGGCAAAAGATTGGGGTTTTTATTACACAACTAAGCTAAATCTAGAGAAAATACGAGATGGATTGACCGTGTATACAGAATTATTCAGCGAACACGATGTGAACAACATTCGCACACGGCTAGACCAGCTAAGCCAATTGATCGAGAAGGAACCTAAATCACTCAAATGGAAATCCAGGGCAGCGATTGGTCCTAAACTAAAATGGTATAACGACGTCGATGATGTGGAGCGGGCTGAACACCTCCAAGATCTTAAATAACATAAACAGCACAAAAACATATGAATTACGTAATTGGATGTGACCTTGGATCGCAAGGAGTTAAAACCGTCTTACTTACCGCTGAAGGTCAATTGATAGCTGAAAGCGGGGTAAGTTATGGAATTAATTATCCCTATCCAACCTGGGCTGAACAGCCAACTAATCTATGGACAGATGCATTATGTAGCGCGATCAAAAGCTTGATTACAGAAAGCGGTGTAACCGGAGATGATATTACGGCTATTGGATTGGATGCGCAGGTGGATGGTGTTGTGCCGGTTGATAAACAAGGAAAACCTCTCCGGCAGGCAATCATATGGATGGACAGGCGAGCTGTACTACAATGCAATGCTATTGGAGAAATATGCAGCTCACAACGAATATTTGAAGTTACCGGTTTAAATCTGGATGCTTCACATGTTGCCCCAAAAATCCGTTGGATTGCTGATGTTGAATCCGAAATCTATCGAAAAGCTGAATATTTTCTGCTTCCTGGCAGTTATATCGCTTATTATTTAAGTGGTGAACTTGCGGTTGATTATTCCAATGCCTCATCCACAATGCTGATGGATGTACATAGTAAAAATTGGTCGGATGAGATGTGCGCGATATGTGAGATTTCACCGAAACAATTAACGCCAATATATCCAGCGACCACTGATATTGGCAGCTTACGCCCTGCAATTGCTGAATTAATGGGGTTAAAACCATCCACCCGAATCATATTAGGCAGTGGGGATGAACATGCTGCCTGTTTGGGAGCCGGAGTAATTAAACCTGGCATCGTATGTGATATCGCCGGGACAGCAGAACCGGTGTGCGCTGCCAGCCCGTCTCCTTTATTTGACCCCATAGGTTTGATAGAAACACATTGTCATGCGGACCCTGATTCATGGCTTTTGGAAAATCCGGGGTTTGCCTCCGGTGCTAATTATCGTTGGTTTCGCGATGAATTTTCAGCATTTGAGGTGCAATCAGCATATCAATCAGGCGAAAATGCATATGAATTACTGAATCAATTAGCGGATGAAATTCCACCGGGATCTAATGGGTTGATTTTTCTTCCTTGTTTAATGGGCGCATTAGCTCCTACCTGGAACGAAGCTGCACGAGGCACCTATTTCGGTTTTACGCTGGCGCACTCTCGTAAGCACTTCGTGCGCGCTTTATTAGAAGGGTCTGCTTACGCTGTTCGCGATATCATCGATCAAATGCGGGTGATGGGTTTACCTCTGGAACAAATTCGCGTGGTCGGCGGCGGTGCTCGCAGCCGTCTTTGGCGGCAGATTAAAGCTGATGTCACCGGTTTGCAGGTAGCTTTACCTCATACAACGGAAACCACTGCATTAGGTGCGGGGATGTTAGCTCTAGTAGGAACAGGATTATGTACATCTCTGGAAGAAGCTGCTAATTGTGCTGTGCATATCATAGAGACTTTAGAACCCATTGCAGAAAATAAACAGCGATATGAAGAATATTACCAGTTATATCGGTCTACTTATTCGGCATTATTACCAGTTTTTGATCAGCTTGCCAGAATTACCGTAAATAAATAATACGCCTGCTCGATTTGACGCTATTCCTTAAATTTTTTTGCTTTGTGAATTTCCTGCTAATAAAACCTTAAAATTATTATCAAGTATGTGATTGGTCCATAAAATGAATGATAACCAAAAATTAAAAGATGTTCGATGTTTTTTATTGGATATGGATGGCACTTTTTACCTCGGGGAACATTTATTAGAAGGTGCGGCACGTTTTCTTGATTTGTTGAAAAAACAAAACAAAAAATTTTTGTTTCTTACCAATAATTCATCCAGCCGTGGCAGCCGTTATGCTGAAAAGATCACCCGTCTTGGCATCCCTATGCCGGAAGAATTGGTATTAACCTCAGGCGAGGCGACTGCCCTATATTTAAAAAAACATCATCCTACTGCAAAATTATTTGTCATGGGAACCCCAGCTCTGGAAGATGAATTTCGTCAGCACGGCTTTCAATTGGTGCAGAAAAATCCTGATCTATTGATTTTAGGCTTCGATCAAACCCTTACGTATAAAAAATTATGGATGTTATGTGATTTTGTCCGCCTTGGTCTTCCCTACATTGCCACCCATCCTGATTTCAATTGTCCCACCGAGACTGGATATATGCCCGATACAGGCGCAATGATTGCTTTTGTTAAAGCCTCAACCGGACGGGAACCGGATCTTGTGATAGGAAAGCCAAATCGATTAATTGTAGAAGCTGCATCACTAAAAATGGATGTACCAATTGAAAAATTAGCTATGATTGGCGATCGTTTGTACACTGATATTGCCTTGGGGAAGAGCAGTGGTATCACGACCGTCTTGGTTTTGAGCGGTGAAACGAAAAAGCAAGATTTGAAAGATTCACCTTTCAAACCCGATTATATTTTCGAGAATCTTGGCGGTGTGGCAGATTGGCTGGAGAGGTTTGGTTAGTGAATGAGCACAGCCAATCATGTTATTGTAATCGGTGCTGGATCGACAGGAGCAGCGCTGGCGCATGACCTAGCGTTACGCGGCATTCATGTTACAGTATTAGAACGAGCGGGTGTTGCCAGTGGTTCTACCGGTCATAACCAGGCACAACTTCATTCAGGGGCTCGTTATGCAGTAAACGATCCCGAATCGGCGCGTGAATGTATTCAAGAGAATTGGATACTGCGTCGGATACTGCCTGAGGGCTTGGAATTGAATGATGGATTATTCGTAGCCATCGATGATGTGGGGATGGCTTACCGGAGCAAATTTCTGGAAGCCTGTGCTGAATGTGAAATACCCACCAAAGAATTAAAAATCGCTGAAGCCTTATCCCTCGAACCATTATTGAATCCTAATATTTTGGCTGCGATCCAAATTCCTGATGGCGTTTTCGATCCATACCGTCTTTGTCTAAGCTTTTTAGCTACAGCTGCAAATCATGGTGCTGATATTCGTACATTCTGCGAAGTTACCCATATCAATATTGTTAACCGCCGAGTCACATATCGATCACGGATAACTGGGAAGGATGATGTTTTAGATGCGGATGCGATAATCAATGCAGCTGGTCCATGGTCAGCACAAGTGGCAGACCTAGGTGGAATATCCGTAGCAGTTGAACCTTCGGCAGGAGCGATGATAACTATCGACCAGCGGGTTTGCCAGATGGTAATCAATTTATTGGATTCGCCTGCCGATGGCGACATTATCGTTCCTCAGCGCCTTACTAGTGTTCTCGGAACAACTTCCTGGAAAGTAGAAAATCCGGATAATATCCTCGTCCCTGAAGAATCAATAGAATAAATCTATAAGGTAGCTGAACGTTTGATACCTGGGGTGCGAAAAGCTAAAAAACGCGGAGTTATGGCAGCTGCTCGCCCATTACTTGTTGTTGAAGGGGCAGGTGGGCGTTCAACCACCAGAGGTTTTACCTGTTATGATCATGCCAAACAAGGAGCCCCTGGTTTCTTTTCCGTGGTAGGCGGAAAAACCACCAAAGCGCGCTTGATGGCAGAGCAAGTAGCTGATAAAGTGTGCGCCTTCCTCCATATTGATATACCTTGTGCTACAAGGAATTTTCCGTTGCTATCACATAGAAAATGGAGGCACGCATGAAGTTTATTTCAGTAAGATTACATATTTGGCGAAACACACATTGGGAAGATTTTACGGTACAAGTCTCTTCAGAAGCATATGTCTTGGATGCCCTGGAAGCAGCTTCGGAACAGGATAAATCTTTACTATTCCGCCATGCCTGTCACCATGCTTCGTGCGGTTCTTGTGGATTGCGGATTAATGGCCGCGAGCGTTTGGCATGCATCACCCCGGTTAAGGATGTTATAAACACTTTAGGAATGATCCGTCTGGAACCACTGCGCAATTTTCCTCTAATCGGAGATTTGCTGGTGGATTTTAAACCGTTTATGCAACAGCTTGATCGAATTGATTTGCCATTGCGACGTAGCGCAGAATTATTATCTAAAGAGATAAATATAGACTCGTTTAAACGCGTTTTTAATAAAGCCGCATTGGACATTCCAGAAATATCCCCCGGTTTTAACCGCCTGGAAAATTGCATCGAGTGTGGTTTATGCGTCAGTGCTTGTCCTATTGCTGGCACCGACATTCTTTACTCAGGACCGGCGTGCCTGGCGGCAGTAGGTCGTGTTTTATCCGAACCCCGCCATAGATCGGTAATGGATATTATTGAATTGGTGGATAACGAGCATGGGCTCTGGCGTTGCCACGCTGCTTTTGAGTGCAGCGAGGTTTGTCCAGCCGGAGTCGATCCGGCGCGTGAAATTCTAGCGTTGCGCAGCCATATTTTGAGAAATAATTTCAAAAGCTGAAAGTGAAAGGTAAAAAAGTTTGAAAAGACGTAGTCGTTGGTTTGAGTTCCATCTGCATCCAGCAGGGATGTTGGCTTTTATGATACACCGCCTGACAGGAATTGGTCTGGTTGTATATTTGTATCTTCACTTATGGATACTTAATACCCTGCGTCAGGGTTCTCAAGCCTGGGATACCTTTTTACAAATGATGCGGTCACCCATGGTTTTACTCCTGGATGCAGTTTTGCTGTTTGGAATTTTATTTCATGGTTTAAATGGATTACGGTTATCTCTGGTGGGGTTAGGGATAGGGCTTCGCTGGCAGAAATGGTTATTTTGGGGTAGCCTTGGTGTGGCGGTGTGTTTAACCATCTGCGGAATTTGGATTATGGTCTAAGATTATTGGGGATTGATAATATGAAGAAAAGCAAATCTGGTCGGATATGGTTTTTACAAGCAGTTTCGGGTGTTGCCCTGGCGCTGTTGTTAGGATTGCATTGGACAGCGCAACATTACGTGGTAAAAGGCGGTTTACGAAGTTATGCCGATGTGATTTTATATTTGAATAATCCAGTTATTTTTGTGATTGAGATGATATTTCTTATTTTTGTTACTGTCCATGCATTATTGGGCGTACGGGCTATTTTGATCGATTTGGGTTTGCCATCTAAAGTTCAACGAATTATTGATGTATCAACATGGATGTTAGGCATATTTACCATCATTTATGGAATCCAATTAGCTTGGCAGATTATACATTAAATA
>JAAZNS010000084.1 GCA_012798185.1 Chloroflexota bacterium
ATCCTTTTTTGTTTCTTGAATAGGAAAATTGTCAATTTGAACAGGGGGATATATTACTTGCGCTTCGCGGCGGTAAACTTTCCATATCCGGCGGGCAATGAATTGGGAATCGGCAACAAAATGATCGACACCGTTGGCAGTGCGGTAATCCCACAAGCGCATACGATGCAGCAGCCCGCGGGTATACCAGGATAGGATTCCTTTATCCAGCCCAGATTCGCGCAAGTATTGGTGCTGCATATCCCAGGCATAACGCATAGGTGAATATACATAAGAAATATGTAATTGATCCGGTCCGGTCAATATGCCTTTTGCTACTGCATGGCTGCTTGAAATGATCAGCTCGTATTCCGAAAGGTCGAATTGTTCAATAGCCAGAGGCATCCAGGGCAAATATTGACGGTAATACTTTTTGGCAAAGGGCAGTTTTTGAATGAACGATGTTTGGATTTTTCTACCTTTCAAGAAATCCCGTTCACTGGCGGGTAAAAAATCCACCAGGGTATATACGTCTGCCTCGGGGTGTAGCGCCAATAATTGCTCGACTACCTTCTCGGACCCCACATACGTTATAAACCATTCATGGACAATGGCAGTTTTCATAGAAACTTTATATTGTTGTTTTAATTCTATATCATTTTGAAAGTTCAGATTGTAGTAACAATTTTTGTCGTTCTACTTTAAAAAAATGACCAAAGTCATTACTACAAACAACTTTGAATATTATGGGAAGGCATTCTTTTATTGAGACAACTTTGCATTCATTAATCGGTAATTCAATTATTAAACTCAATAAAGTAAGGCGACATTCCAACCGTTACTGCCCTTGTATTGGCTTCTTGAATGGCAATCCCATCTGCACCGACTTTATTGATAAGCACAGGATCCTTGGGAAGTGTGATGGCTTGATCGGTGCCATCTTTGGACCAGATCACCCATAGTTTTCGGCTGCCCATCTGGTATTCATAGCCGAATAACTGTGGGTATTCGCCGGAAATTGATCGTATGAAGGTTACATCACGAAGTTTTTGATAGGCAAATTTATAGGCTTCGTATGCTGGTTTCCCACTTAAATCTTCATTCAATAAACCCGAACATCTTACCCCAATTGCCGAAAACCAAATATTGGCTTTATATCCCTCCGCAATAGCCGATGCATAAGAATGGATGAGGTGATAAACCTTGGTTATTTCGACATCTGCTGGAGCGTCAGCAGCGCATGGCGGCGACATAACATTCGGCCCATAAAAGACCGCCGTTTCAGTATTCATCAAGTACTTATTCTCAACTCCGTATTGGGCTAATACTCCTTTAAGATACCTTCCCTTGGCAATCGCTGATGGCCCGGTTGTGCTGGATGAGCTGTTCCAGTTTGAAAAACCATATTTTCCTAAACTATTGTAATAATCATAAGCATGAAAAGCTACACCGTCAAAAGAATTTACTGCTCCGCTTTCTAAAATTCCTTTCAAGAATTTTGACGGTGTACAATTCATTCCCTTAGGAGGATTAACCGGATCGCAATCTAATAACAATCCTCCCACCAGCACTTGCGCTTGCGGGTCAGCAGCTTTAATCATTGGATACACTACTTGCAGCATTTGACCATAATAATAACCGCCATAATAATTAGAATCGCTTGGATCACCCCAACAACCGAGAATTCCTGCCGCATCGGGCTCATTCCATAATTCCCAATAGTGAACATTATAAGGAGCAGCGCTGTAGCGTTTTACAAGGTCGTATGCAAACGAACCCAGCGCCATAAATTTATCCTCCGCCACGGCGCCGCAATTAAACCCTGTTTTTAAAGCCCATTGTGGTGTGCTTCCAATAATCAAAATTGGGTCAATTTCACGTATGGCAGCATTGATGATTTCAAGATCAAGTGATGAATCCCAAATACGTTGACCCTCTTCCGGTTCGATGGATGACCAGATAACTTCTCTGCGCGTCCAGGTAATACCTGAATCGGTTAATTGATCGAGGCCTGAAGCTGCATCAATTTTTTCTACTGTAACCCCAAATACTGTCCTCAAGGGATACTTGTTCATTATCCCCGGAAGATAAATAGTAAAGGAATCAAGCATTTCCACAATGACGTTGCGTGCCAAACCAGGAATTACAATAACGGAAGAGATTAATAAAACCATTCCAATAATCAAGCTAATGGTAAAAATGTTTTTCCAACGATAGTTCATAAAGTTGTCCATCCAAATTTCAAAAATTGATTTCTTAGCAAGCCATGATTATATAGTTTTATGGATAATCCCGGAATTTACTCATTAAATTTTCAAAAAAAATATTGAGTTCTAAACATCTCACAAGCACATTGAAAATAAATTGTAACACAATGTTTAATACACCCATGAGATTCACTTCTTTATATGATTATTTTTGAGGTGACCAGCCAGTTATTGTTTTAACAAGTCATTTACTCCGATGTGGAAAGATGATATATTAGTTTTATTGATTTCTGTCGAAAGGAAGAGCTGATATTCATGTTAAAAAAGTTCCGCGATCCGGTAAGCGGTTTAACCCACTTGGGCGCTGCACTCATTGCCACGATTGGCTTGATTTTTCTCCTCTATATCGGGCGCAGCAATACAATTAAGTTAGTCTCGTTTTTAATATATGGTGTCACCTTGATTATGATGTTTTCTGCCAGCGCCGCCTATCATCTAGTGAAAGCCCGCCAGCAGGTAACACTCTGGCTGCGCAAGCTGGATCATTCGGCGATTTACCTGCTGATTGCCGGCACTTACACGCCCATCTGCCTGAACTACTTCAATGGTTTTTATCGCTGGGGATTACTGGCAATCGTATGGGGGATCGCCGTGGTTGGCGTTGCGGTAAAGATGTTCGTGATCAATGTGCCGCGCTGGGTAAACGCAGGTATATATCTGCTCATGGGCTGGCTGAGTATGATGGCAATCAAACCTATGCTGACAGCCATGCCCACCGGTGCATTAATTTGGCTGGTGGTGGGCGGTTTGTTTTTCACCCTGGGGGCAGTGATTTACATTACCAAAGTCTTCGATTTCTTCCCAGGTGTCTTTGGTTTTCATGAAGTCTGGCACATCTTTGTTATCCTGGGCTGCCTGAGTCATTTTATTGTTATTTTGGCGTACATAGCTCCAAATAGCGCAGCGCTTTGAGCAATAATCCTTATCATAACCAGAAGATAAGGGTTGAAATTGATAGGTTGTTTGAGGAATGTCGCTTTGAAAGACGACAGCTCCATTTATTTCCACCACGCTGAGCAATACGAGAGGCTGGTTTCACGAGAAGATTACCAGGGAAATCTTCCCAAAACAATCGCAGCAATTTTACCTCTTGAGAAATTGAGTGTGGTTGAGATGGGCGCTGGCACCGGACGGGTGACTCGTTTATTGGCGCCTGTTGTGCGTGACATTCTGGCGCTGGATAACTCGCTCCCCATGCTGCGAATTGCCCAAAGCGCCCTGATTAATATGGGATGTAATAATTACAACCTGGCAGTTGGTGATCACCGCCACTTGCCCGTTAAGGATAATATTGCCGATTTGATCATCTCTGGGTGGAGCCTATGTTATCTGGTGAGCCAGGGAGAAGGTGAGCCTTACCCTGATTGGCAGTTTTCGTTGGAAACAGCCACCAATGAAATCGGGCGAATCCTTCGCATTGGCGGCACATGCGTTATCATTGAAAAGCTGGGAACAGGCTTCGAAGCACAGCACCTGCCTGAACATCTCAAGATTTATTATCAATGGCTCAACAATCGTGGTTTCCTTTCGACCTGGACGCGCACCGATTATCGTTTCCATTCCTTGATCGAGGCAGAAGAACTTACCCGCTTCTTTTTTGGGGATAAGCTGGCTCAGGACGTGATAAAAAATCAATGGACCATACTTCCAGAATGCACGGGGATTTGGTGGAAGAAAAAACTAAATTAAGGGATCAGGTTGAGGCAGAATGTGGATTTTCTCAAGAAGTAAATGGAATGAAAGTGATTGAAATTTTTTTAGGTGGAAGCATTAATGATGCCTGAAATATCTATCCGCCCATTGGCCTTGGATGACGAAGCGTTTTTATGGGAGATGTTATACCAGGCGATATACGTGCCTGAAGGTGAGCCTGCGCTTCCCCGTGATGTCGTTCGGATTCCCGAGATACGTATTTATGCGGAAGGTTGGGGAAAGCCGGACGATACTGGTTATGTTGCTGTGGTGGATAGAAAACCGGTCGGTGCTGCTTGGCTGCGTTTACTGACGGGCGAACAACGAGGCTTTGGCTATGTGGATGATATCACACCTGAGCTTTCCATCGCCCTGTTACCCGGATACCGCAATCGGGGGATCGGAAGTCTGCTCCTAAAACATCTTTTAGAACAGGTAAAAACACGTTATTCCGCCATATGCCTGAGTGTATCAGAGGGCAACCCGGCAATTCACCTATACCATAGGTTGGGATTCGAAGTGGTTAACAGAACGCATGATTCGTATACGATGTTGAAACGGTGGGGGTAATGAGGCTGACAGTTCGATATTATGGTCTTACTTTTCTAGCAGTAAAAGAATAATTGCGAGAAAAGTCATGAATCCCCGGCAACTCTTATTTTGCAATGAGTTTTTATTCCGAAGAAAGCTTTTGTTTCAATTGCTTTCTGGGAGTTTACTAATAATGGTTTGAGCCCGTGGTGAAATCAACATCAGATGGTAGAATAAATGGGAATCTGGAATTATAAGTACAGTGTAAGTCGAGATTTATAATTGCAATTTTATACTATTCATACTTTCTGTTATTAAAATGGTTTTTTAGAAATGTAGCCTTAGGTATCGGGTTAACCAAGAATATTTGCCTGGGTTCCTGTATTCCTGGTTTCCTGATCAAAAAAATGAATGATTTATTCGTTCTTCGTGGCGAATTGCTTTCATGGAAACTCATAAGTCTCTTTTTTTATAACCGGAGTTCTCATGCCTGCTCTTAATTTTATCCAATCGATTTTCGAACACCCGCTGGTTTCACGAGTTCGGCGCAACCACGGTTTGGAACATGCCACCCTGCATATGCTGGCACAGCGTTTTCCGCGCACCAGCTTTGCCGGACATTCAGATGTGGGCGGGTTTTGGATATTGGGTGACGCCACTACCGAAGAAATCCAGCTTGCAGTGAACGAGGCACTGGCTCGTTTGCAGCAGGGTGAACGAAGCCTGGCTGTGCATCACAATTGCGGCACCAATCTGGCAGCTGCCAGTATTCTGGCAGGTTTGGCAGGCGGATTAGCCATGGCAAGTGCCGGTAAACGCTGGCGGGATAAACTGGAACGTTTGCCCTTAGCCATCTCGCTGGCTTCGTTTGCATTGATGGCAGCGCAGCCCATCGGCATGTTGCTGCAGCGCCAGGTGACCACCAGCGGTTTCCCAGGCGGATTGCAGATCACCGGCATTCGCGCCACCAAACGCGGCGGTTGGCGCGCCCATCGTATTACCACACGAGGTTAATCAATGACTGATCCGAAGCCGGTTGTTTATGTGCTGCATGGAGACGATGAATTTGCTATCGCCCAAGCCATTGCAAAAATGGAACAAGAAATGGGCGATCCTGCCATCGCAGCCATGAATATATCCCGCCTGGATGGACGCAGCCTGTCGTTGGATGCGCTGCAAACCACTGCCGCAGCGATACCATTCTTGGGGGACCGGCGGTTGGTTGTGGTTACTAATTGGGTCAGCACAATAAATACCCCTGATCAGCAGGCAAAGGCGATTAAAGTGTTAGAAAATTTACCGTCTACTACCCGTCTGGTGCTGGTGGAAAATCAAACCTTGGTAGATAAATCATCAAAACCATGGGATCCAAAACCTCACTGGCTGGTAATTTGGGCGAAACAAACCTCCCCATATGCTTATGAAAAACACTTTGCTTTGCGAACTGGCCATGCCCTGGCTGTTTGGATCCAGGAACAAGCCCGTCATATGGGCGGTGCTTTCGAACCTGGTGCAGCTGAGTTATTAGCCGGTTTGTCAGGCGATGACCCCCGAATGGCGCAGCAGGAAATCAATAAACTTTTGGCTTATGTGAATTACCGGCGCCCTGTGGAAGTTGAGGATGTTCAAGAAGTGACCCCAGATGCCAGCCTGCTGGAAAACTTTGCCCTGGTAAATGCTTTGCGTGATCATAATACGCAAAAAGCGCTTCAGGTTCTATGCAAGGAATTAGAAGAAACCGATTCTTATATGATTGTTAGCCGAATTGCTCGGCAATTCAGTGTCTTGCTGTGCGCCAGGGATGTTCTAGATAGAGGCGGTTACCTCAAAGACATTGCCAATGAATTGAAAATCAAAGAAGGGTATGCCAGGCATTTATACGAGCAAGCTTTGAAGCTGTCATCTCCAGAACTTGAGGCGATTTACCATAGCTTATTAGAAATCGACGTAGCCATAAAAACAGGGCAAATGGACGGCGATATTGCATTGGAGTGTTTTGTCGCCGATTACACAACACAATAAAAACGATGTTTTCAGCTATCCGTTGTCAGTCAACTTAAGCAATCATAGTTGAAAACCCTTCGGGTTTTAGCGTAGCTTTCCTGCTTTAATCTAGAAAATTCATATATCACTGCTAGGAATTTCATTATTTCAAAATGTAATGTTTGGATATGTGATTTTAAAACTGATATAAACCACTTATTCCACACATATTCATTGTTGCTTTTCCAATCAAAATATTTCATAATTATCCATGGGAAAAATGTACTCCAGTATTAGCTTTGAAACGCTGCTGAATCAAAGCCTTGATCGAGAGATGGATGGTGAAATGGCAGTTGCGCTGCAGAATGCCAAAGCTGCATTGGCGCAAGCGCAATTTGCTGGTGATATGGAGGCTTACGCTCAGGCATTAACGCGCCTGGGGAGCATCCATTACCGCCTTGGGCATTTCGAAAATATGAAGGAATTAGCAGCTCGAGCTTTATCGCAAGCCGGAGAGGAAAGCCGCGCCAGAGCAGATGCTCTGCTCTTATTGGGAAATTATGCTTTTGAAACCGGCTCTTTGGATGACGCGGAAGCATACTTCCAAGAGGTTGCCGACCTGTCTCGTCAAATTGATTATCCACTTGCCCGCTATCGTGCGCTGCATAATATGGCTGCAGGGGCATATAGTTTGCGTGGTCAATTTAATCTTGCTTTGACAACCTATGAGGAAGCCTACCGCATTGCCTGCCAAATCAATTCGCCTCAAAAGGTAATACCGCTAATTGCTATGTGTTATATTCACCTGGAAATTGGACAGCTTTCCCAGGCGCGTCACCTCATTGATAAAATAGCCCTTCAAGCTGCACCCGATTCTTTTTTCTATGGCTATTATTTAATGTTGAAGGGCAAGCTGGCTGAATATGAAGGCGATCCATCCTCAGGACTTTCGAATTATCTCCAGGCTGAAGCTGTAACTGAGAGAATCGGCGATGTCACTTTGCATATATTTCTCAGCTTGTGTAAAAGCCATTGCCATCGCATGCTGGGAAATATCGCATACGCTTTGGAATGGGCGAATGACGCCGTGGAATGGGCAAACCGCGCCAATAACCGGCGGATGACAGGCAGGGCATTGGCTGAGCGCGGTTATGTGGAATGGTTGGCGGGCAGGTTGGAGGATTCAGAAAAAGACCTGCGTAATGCCGTAAACGATCTCACCGAACGGCAGCAGCAATTTGATCTGACGCTTGCCCAATTTTATCTGGCGGCTTTGTTGTTTGCCCGCCAAAATCCGCTAGCAGAACAGGTTTGACAGCAGGCGGTTGAACTAATCATTTTGAGGGATTATGGCAGCATTTTAGACCGTAACCGTGAGTTGGCTTATCCATTAATTGCAGCGTTTTCAGATCCCAAGAATTCTGCATTGGCAGAATTGAATGCCCGCTGTATAACCTATTTACAACAAATCCCTTCTCCTCCCTTACACATTCAATCTCTGGGCTGCTATCAGATAATCCAAGGCGGGAGAATTGTAGACGAGCACTTATTGCGTAAACGACGGGCAGGGGAGCTTTTTGCTTTACTCTTGCTGGATCAAAAACATTCATTGTCCTTTGATCAAATTGCCGACTCTTTGTGGCAGGATAAAAATACCGCGGCAGCACAAATGCTGTTTCATCATGCAACTTCCAGACTGCGCCGAATCTTAGAACCCAAGCTGACCGAAAAATGTGCATCCCGCTATCTTACGGTCATCGGGGGAAATGTGTCGCTGCACCTTCCCGAGGGGACAACGATCGATTTTGTGGAGTTCGAATCGCGCTGTAAAGAAGAAGATTGGGAAGGAGCATTCGAGCTTTACGACGGAGATTTTTTACCCTGTTTCTTGTACTCCGGGTGGGCTACTTCTACCCGTGAGAGATTGAAACGTTTGTATTTACGGGCGTTGTTAGTCTTGGCTCATAGACAATTCGATGTCAATCACCCCAGGGAGGTAATCGATTTATGCCATCGCGCCCTGGAAATTGACCCCTGGCAGGAAGATGCTGTTTTACTGGGCATGCGCGCTTGCCTGGCGTTGAATGACCGGGCAGGAGCTATTCGGTTGTACCAATCACTCGAAAAATCGCTGAGAGAAGATTTACAAACCAAGCCGCAAGTATCCATTCAAGAGCTTTACCGTTCGATAATCCATAAAAATCTTGTCGATGGGATTGACGATTCCATCGGCTTTCAGTACGGGGAAAATCATCCTATTTCTATTCTTTCAAAATTAATTTTCTAATCACTTTTCATTCCTTGCTGTTCTCTTTATATTGTCAGTCCTGTGTCAGTCCTGTTTGTCATAATGATTAACACATGAGAGAAACACGGGTTTTTGTGGTTCGGCTGTTTGTTAATTCTAGAAACCCCAAAAGGCTGCGCGGTTCAATCGAATCCGTCAGAGGGGGGAATTTGAGAATTTTCACCGACGGCCAGAACCTTCTCGATGTCCTGACTTAGATGGCACAACTACCAGGTGATCCACCTTTAGGTGAGTCTGATAATGAATATTCTTCAGATGTATCTCAAAACTCGCAAGCATAAAAACTAAAGTACTGTGTGATCTAACAAGCAGAGGAGTAGAAAGATGAATACGCATTTGGTTCCGTTGATTTGTGCATTGGCGTTTTGCACTGAAGTCACCGCTAACAACGTGTGGCTTCAAATTATAAAACAGGGAAATAATTACACCGGTTACTATAGTTTTTATAGGGTCAATTGGGATCAAGTATGTACGGCCGGTGATATGTCGTTTACCCATCTTAAAGTAGGTTAGAGGTGAGCCATGATTACGCCGCTGCATCAATATCCGCCGGTTTCGATTTTTTCAACTTGGAAGACAATTCATCCAGTCGTTTTTGTCAGCCATAATCGAGTAGCAAAGGTGAATCTTTTATTTTATACCTGGGATTCAAATACGGGTGTATGGGAAAGATTGAATACAACCGTCGATTGGAATACCCGCCTTGCTGCAACTCAAATTGAACATCTTTCGATCTTTGCGCTGGCGGGAAGCCTGGCTCGGAAAACCCATCTGCCGTTCATCACTAAATAAAATTTTAATGGATAACGATTTATTTTCTTTTAGATTTTTTAAAGGGAAGAATCCTATGACCATTAAAAATAAATTCTCAGCCATAAGCATATTCGCAATGTTTTTTTCGGGGTCTGTATTTTCAAAGCCGCTGATCCCCCCATGGATGCTGTAACCAATTGGGGTATGAAACAAAAATCGTCCATCGTGATGCCATCCCCAGTACAAACCAGCTTAAGCCAAATGCCATTATATTTCATTGCCAATCAGGGGCAAATGGACAGCAGGGTGACTTATTACGTGCAAGGCAGTGATAAGACACTGTACTTTACCCCGGAAGGTGTTACTTTTACACTGACTAGCCCTGATTCTACATTTCCCGCTGTAGAAGCACTTCGCTTCTCTCAGGGTGACAGCCAATCTATTGAACAGGTGCGTTGGGAAAGCTCAAAACGCTGGAACATTAAACTCGATTTCATTGGTGCAAATTCAGTGCAACCGGTGGGACTGGAATCGAATCCGGCGGTTATCTCGTACTTCAAAGGCTCACAAGATCAATGGCATACTGCTTTGCCTACCTATTCGAAGATTAATTACCCCAATTTATGGTAGGGTCGGGTATATTGGTGGCAACAGCAATGAAAATGGGAACGGTATCGCTTTAGATATTCACAGTCATGCTTACATCACTGGGTATACCAGTTCAACCGAAGCGGCTTTCCCAATAAAAGAAGGACCTGATCTTACTTATAATGGCGGACCAATTGATGCATTTGTAGCGAAGATAAGGAGTGATGGATCAGATTTAGAATATTGCGGATATATCGGAGGAGAGGGAGGAGAAACCGGAAACGGCATTACGGTGGATGCATCCTTCAATGTTTATATCACCAGTTACACCAGTTCAAATGAAACCACCTTTCCTGTGGTCAAAGGACCGTTTTTTGCTCATAAAGGTGGGGGTTTTGATGTGTTTGTAGCAAAAATATCTGAGAGTGTAGTGGCTGATTCTTTTTTATATCTTCCTTCCATAATCCGCTGATGATCAACGGCAAAAAGCTCAGCATAAAATCGAGACCTTAGCAGCAAATGGACTCGATATCCATCGAATATGTTCCATTATTAATTAAATAATATGCAACTGCAGCCGGAGATGGTAATCCCGGCTGCAAAATTTGAAACAAAAAACAGACACTGAAAATTTAAAGTTTCTTCCCTTCCCCCTCGTTGCCGCCATATGAACCATTCACCCCGATCCAAAAATGGTTGGGCAGCACTGAACGGGAAGTGCGCACTTCGATGCTTCCGGCTTTCATCGGGCGGGGGGTGCTTTCTGTATTTTCGATGTGCAGCATGCTGGGGTGGATAAAGCATACATTAGGCGCCTTGCCGTATTTTTGACGGTAATAGGAAGCCGCTCGCTCAATCTTGACTATCATCTCGGCTTTTGGATCGTTGTCGTACCATAACATCCCGATATTCATGCATTAACTCCTTTTCCAGTAAATATTACCGTCTAATATCAATACTGCAATAATGATGCCAAAATTAATAGATGAGAGTTGTTATTTCAATCGTTATCTAACAGTCTTTAATTATTATAATAGAACACAAGTTCTATGTCAAGAGAATTAAAGAAAATTTTAAGGTTTATAATATGAAATCGGGAAGAATATTACTGATTCCTGTGATAAACTTGGCTAATTTTGCAATCTGGAGAAACCACAATGGCTGATGATGCTGATTTTCTCGATATGATGAAACAAATCCCCGATTTGTTGGCGCCAAGCCTGGCGGAGGATTGGCCGGAGTTACCCACAGTGCGGGCTGAGGGCGCCTATTTATACCTCGCCGATGGACGCCGTATTTTGGATTTTACCTCTGGCATCGGCGTAACCAATACCGGTCATAATCACCCCCGTGTGGTTGCTGCTGCCCGTAAACAAATGGAAGATATGGTGCACAGTGCGGTGGGCATTACCATCCATAAAACGTTATTGGAGTTATGCCATGGGTTGATCGAAGTGCTGCCAGAAGGGCTGGATATGTTCTTCTTTGGCAACAGCGGCGCCGAGGCGGTAGAAGGGGCGGTCAAATTGGCGCGTTATGTCACACAGCGGCCCGGCATCATTGCTTTTGAAGGCGGTTTCCATGGCAGATCCTATGGGGCAGCATCGGTTACCTCTGTCAAAGCTAAATACCGCGACCATTACGAACCCTTTGTGCCCGGGATTTATTTTGCGCCTTATCCCTATGCCTACCGCTGTCCCTTTGGCAATTCGCCCGATGCAGCTTTAGAATGGACGCTCTATCACATTGAGAAACTTTTCCAGCATCAGATCCTGCCTCACAATGTGGCAGCGTTCCTGGTAGAGCCTGTGCAGGGCGAGGGTGGTTATATTGTTCCGCCGCCGGATTTCCTGAAAGCGCTGCGCCAAATTTGCGATCAGCACGGCATTTTGCTCATCATGGATGAGGTTCAATGCGGCTTTGGACGCACCGGGCAGATGTTTGCAGCTCAAACTTTTGGTGTTAAACCCGATATCTTATCGGTTGCCAAAGGCATTGCCTCTGGCTTTCCACTGGGCGCTACGATTGCCAGCCGCGATTTGATGCGGCAATGGAAAGCTGGTTCTCATGGCACAACTTTCGGCGGCAACCCGCTAAGCTGTGCTGCCGGAGTAGCCACGCTGCAAGTGATTCGTGAAGAGAATCTGCTGGAGAATTGCCGCCAGCAAGGCAAGCGCTTCCTGGATGGCTTGTTGGCTTTACAGAAAAAATACCCGATGATCGGCGAAGCGCGCGGTTTAGGATGTATGCTGGCAATTGAAATGATTGTCCCTGGCAGCGATAAAGAACCCAACCCGCAAGCTGCCATGCAAGTTCTCGAACAATGCCTGCAAAAAGGTTTTCTCGCCTACATGGCGGGAACTTACGGTCAGGTTGTACGATTTATCCCGCCGCTTATCGTCACCGCTGCTCAGGTCGATGAAGCCCTCTCCATACTCGATGATGCCCTGGCAGTAGTCTCCCGTCGTTAATTCAAACATGATTGAGACCCAGTCGGAATTCTTGCAGCTGGGTCTCCCCTTATTGATCAAGGAGGCATTAACGGACTCAAGGTACTTATTCGCTTACCTAAAATCGGAATTATACTTTTTTGGAGGAGAAAATGAAAACTATCTCGAAGGTATTGATTTTATTGTTCTTAGCCGCGTTGACATTGAGCGCGTGCGCCCCAAAAGCTCCAGCTAATAAACTGGAAGCCATTAAAAGTGCCGGCAAAATGGTGGTTGGCACATCGGCAGATTACCCTCCTTTTGAATATAAAGACGAGCAGGATAACTTTGTCGGTTTCGATATGGATTTGATCCGCGAGATCGGCAAGCGCATGGGAGTAGAAGTCGAGATTCAGGATATGGCATTTGATAGCCTGGTGGCTGCTGTGGAACAGGGTAAGGTGGATGTAGTTATCTCCTGCATGGCACCCACCGAGGAACGCTTGCAGAAAGTGGATTTCTCTATCACCTATCATATTCAAAAAAATTCTTTCCTAACTGCTAATGAATCCAGCCTCACGCTTGCCAGCCCTGAAGATGCAGCTGCCTATAAAATCGGCGTCCAAACCGGCACCACCCTGGATGACTGGGTGACCAAGAACCTGGTGGAAACTGGCAAGATGCTCGCCGAGAATGTTTTACGCTATGAACGTGCCGACCAATCAATCCTTGATCTGCAAGCCGGACGCATCGACCTGGTGCTCACCGATGCCGGTCCAGCTAAAGAATATGAGAAAACCGGACAGGCAAAGGTCATCCTGACGGAAAAATTGTTCGAAACAGGCGAAAATATTGCCCTCACGAAAGGTGAAGCTGAACTAAAAGCCGAGCTGGATAAAATCATCCAGGCGCTCCTCGATGAAGGTTTTATTGATAAGCTGGCTGAGCAGTACGGATTGGAATAATAAAACATCTCATCCTGCCTCATGGGGCTGTCCTTATAATTCGATTCGGTCATATTGCAAGCTGTGTTACATGAAGCGAATCCAAAAATATTAATAGAGCTTTCGCTTCACTCGGGAAGACAGGATTCTCTTAGGATAGTCCCATGACATGGGATATGATGGCACGAGTTATTAATAATAAACCTATTTCCTTGTTATTCTGGAGCTTGTTATGGTTGTTACTAAATCCCCTGAAATATTATTTTTAAAACAAGAAGATGTGATAGCAGCCGGTGTGCTGGATATGAAAAAGACCATCGAAGATGTGGAAACGGTATTTAAAATGTATGCTGCAGGTGAAATTCAGCAGCCGGTAAAAACGTTGATGGAATTTCCCGATCCGGTCACCAAAGACCGGGGCAGGCTGGTGGTATCTATGCCGGTTTACCTGGGCGGCAAGATAAACAGAGCCGGTGTGAAATGGGCTGCCGAATCGCTTGAGAACCAGCGCACCGGTCAGCTGCCTTACGGCATCGATGTGGTTATTTTGCACGATTTGGATGCCGCTCATCCGGTAGCCATCATGGACGGCACGTTAATTACTGCCATGCGCACTTCGGCTGCCTCGGGGGTGGCGGCAAAATACCTGGCAAACCCCGATTCGAAAATTGCCGGTATGGTAGGCGCAGGTGTAATTGGCCGTACGGCGATCCAAACTTATCTTGAGATCTTCCCAAAATTGGAAGAAGTGCGCATGTACGATTTAAACCGAAGTAAAAGCGAAGGGCTGGCTCAGGAGTTCCGCGACCGCATTGAGGTCCGCGTGGTGGATGATGCTCGCCAGGCAGTGGAAGGCGCTGATGTGATTGCCACCCAAACTACCACCCGCAAGCACTTTTTACAAAAAGAATGGATGAAGAGTTCCAATTTTTACGCACAAATGGGCACCAACGAAGCTGAAGAAGCTGAAATCTTGGAAGCCGATGTACTGGTAGTAGATGATTGGGGTGCCATCAGCCACTATACACCGGGTTATTTCGCTCAGCTGGTCAATGCGGGCAAGCTCGATGCAAGCCGAATTTTAGAGCTTAAAAACATCGTTAGCGGTAAAACAATTGGGCGAACTAATCCTGCGCAGCATATTTTGTTCAAGTCCATGGGCATGGGCAGCGAAGATATTATTGTTGCTGAGCGCATTTTTCAAAATGCAAAAGCCATGGGCATCGGTCAAAAATTGAAATTGTGGGATAATCCCTTATGGTTATAGGTTTAGATTAATGTGGTTGCTTCGCTTCGCACCTGTGGAACTATCCTTCTGAGGGAGCTGCCAGGGCGGCTGAAGAATCTTTAAGATTACTGGAGAGATTCTTCGCTGCGCTCAGAATGACAAAGGAAGCGTGTTCTTTTTGAAAAGAAGAGCGCTTGAGTGCTATTGGCTTACTCGCAATGACAAAAAAGAATTCACACTTGAATAACGCATGACAGAGATTTTCAGCGGACTCATTCCATATATCCTCACTGGTTTGCAGGTTACCCTGGAAGTGACTGTTCTGGCTTTAGGAATGGGATTCCTTATTGGATTAGCCTTGGCATTGCTGCGAGTTTATGGCGGCAAAGCATCTTCCTCAATCATAGCGGTGGTTACCATGGTCATTAGGGCGCTGCCTCATATCTTATTGCTGCTATTGGCATACTTTGCCATCGCTGCAGTGGTGAACCTGACACCTTTTTGGGCTGGCTCTCTTTCGCTGGCAATCATCAGCAGCGCTTATCAATGTGAAATCTTACGCGGTGCTTTACTATCTGTGGGTGCTGGTCAAATGATGGCAGCTCGCACGTTGGGTATGACCCGCCTGCAGGCAATTCGTCATATCATTCTGCCCCAGGCACTCCGCCAGGCTATTCCTGCCTGGTCGAATGAGGCAGCAATCGTTGTTAAAGATTCTTCGCTGGTATATGTTTTAGGTGTACCAGAAATCTTACGCAAAGCTCAATATTACAGCGCCCGCACTTACCAACCATTCACCGCGTTTATTGCTGTGGCGGTGGTGTATTTTTTGTTGACTTTTCTCACCAACCGCGGTTTATCTGCTTTGGAACGGAAATTGCGGACGCCCGGGTAATGAGGTTTTTGTTGGGGCGATTCACAAATTGCCCCAACAAGCGAAAAAAGGAATACTAAATGGTTGAACCCATCATCCGACTTGATAATATCCACAAATCTTATGGTAAGGACGATATATTAAAGGGGATTTCCCTAGAAATCATGGAAGGGGAAGTTGTGGTCATCATCGGTCCCAGCGGCACCGGCAAGAGCACCTTGCTGCGCTGCATCAACCAGCTCACAGTCCCAAATTCTGGCAGGGTGTGGGTGGATGGCGTGGAATTGACCGACCCCAAGGTGGATATCAATAAGGCGCGCCGTCATATCGGCTTCGTTTTTCAAGATGTCAACCTGTTCAACCATTTGAATGCTTTAAATAATATCAGCATCGGGTTGAAACTGGTGCTGGGCATGCCTGCACCAAACGCTAAAGAAAAAGCGCTGCTAGAGCTAAAGCGGGTAGGTTTAGAACAAAAAGCCGATTTGTACCCGGGTCAGCTTTCCGGCGGGCAAAAGCAGCGGGTTGCCATCGCACGTGCTTTAGCGATGGACCCCCGGGTAATGCTCTTCGATGAGCCAACCTCTGCCCTTGACCCAGAACTGATCGGTGAGGTGTTGGAGGTAATGAAGAAATTGGCGCGGGAAGGGATGACCATGGTCTGTGTTACGCACGAAATGGGTTTTGCCCGCGAGGTTGCCTCGCGGATTATCTTTATGGAACACGGCGTGGTGGTGGAAGAAGGATCGCCGGAGCAAATGTTTGCCAATCCGCAGTTCAACCGCACGCGTGAATTTTTAGGAAAGATTAGTGAATTGTATGGCAAACACACAGAATAATAACCGGTATGCCCGATAGCTGTCGTTCAAGCGGAGGCATAGACTAGGGATAAACGATGACCTATCTAACTTTCCTGGAAATAGCTCTCCCTGAATTGTGGGAAGGTACACTGATTACCCTGCAGATAACCTTGATCACTTTGATCATCGGGTTTGTCATCGGATTTCCTGCCGCGCTGGCGCGAATCTATGGGGGAAAAGCACTAGGGGCAATTTCTACAGCCTACACGGAGGTTTTACGCGGCACACCTGTTCTGGTGCAATTATTTATTATTTACTATGGCTTACCGCAATTTGGGGTCACATTACCGGCTTTTTCCGCTGCCTATATTGCTTTGGGTTTAAACAGCGGTGCATACCAGGCGGAGTATTTCCGCGGCGCTATCCAGGCGATCAGCAGCGGGCAGATGCTGGCAGCCCAATCACTGGGAATGAATAAACTGAAAGCGATTATCCACATCATCATTCCTCAGGCGTTCCGATTGGCGCTGCCCGCCTGGGCGAACGAGGTGGTATCGATGGTGAAGGTGACATCCATTGTATATCTCACCGCTGTGCCCGACCTGATGACCAAAGCCAAGATGCTCTCTTCGAAATACTTCAACCCCATCGAAACCTACCTGACCGCAGCGGTTTTTTATTTGGTCATTATTGGAATCTTGACCGTGGTTTTGAGCTATATCGAAAAAACCACCCGCATTCCAGGGCTGGAGATGGAAGCTGAAGCCAGATAAGGGGTTATTTCAAACATCATCATCGGAGATTGAGGGGGTATTTAATTGAATAAGCTCAAAGTCATATTTATATAATGGCGTAGATTTGAAATCAATCATCTATAGATATAGTTCGCAATCTCTATCTGCTATAAAATTGACAGAGACAAAGAAATGCATATAATTGCAAATGCAAATAATTGCAATTATTCGATCAATTAATTTAATTTATTTTTTATGTATACAATGAAGCAAACCCAATTAATAAAAATAATAGGCAGCAACAAAACAGAAATTTTTCCATCAATTTCAAAATCGGAATAACACAAACAGTACATAAGGAGCATGTTCATGTGGGTAACTATTAATCAACAACGAATCGAAGTAACGCAGCCTTTAACCATATACGATATTATCCAAAAAGCTGGCGAAACGATTTTTGAACCCGAATTGGGGTCGATAAAAGAATGTATTCACAATCATCATTGTCCGCAAATGGGATTGGTAGAATGCAATAACCAATTAGTAACGCTTCCGGCTCTCAAACGGAGAATGGCGCAAGAGGGCATGGTGATAGAAACACGCTCAGAAAAAGTATTACAAACTCTCGCAGATCGGGGTAAGCTTTTAAGGGAACAGCATGAATGTTCTTTTATCCGTGAATGGCAGCGAGTTGTGGCGGTGGAAGCAGAAAGCACTGGCTATATCAACCTTGAAGAATGGGATAAATTTTCATTTCCACTGCGCAGCTCTGACCCTTCAATTGTGCATGATCCAAATAAATGTGTGCGCTGCAAGGCATGTATCGAAGTTTGCCGTGATCAGCAAGAGGTGGGAGCACTAAGTTTTGATGAAAAAGAAGGCGTCATCATCGATGAAAATCTTTGCGTACGTTGTGGGCAATGTATTCATCATTGTCCGATGGGGGCAATGGGAGGAAATAAAGCTATCGTCGAATTTTTGGGTTGCGAAAACTGTGCTTTTTCAAAACCTATTGGCGCCATGCACGAAGTGGATGATACCGAAAAAGCCAGAGCCTTGCTCGAAGATCATGAAAATTATTGTGTTGCGCAGTATGCTCCTTCCATTCGCGCTAGCCTGGGTGAAGAATTTGGAATCCCAGATGGTGAGTTGGTTACAGGAAAGATTTACTCTGCTTTGAGAAAATTGGGTTTTAAAAAAGTTTGGGACACTAATTTTGCAGCCGATTTGACTATCATGGAAGAAGGTTCGGAGCTTATCAGCCGTATACAAACCGGTGGATGTTTACCGCAATTTACCTCTTGCTGCCCGGGTTGGATTCGCTTTGCCGAAACTTTCTACCCAGATCTTTTACCTCATATCTCTTCAGCGAAAAGTCCACAGCAGATGTTTGCTGCCATCGCAAAAAC
>JAAZNS010000085.1 GCA_012798185.1 Chloroflexota bacterium
AGTTATAATCAAGAAGGCGAAGCTTTCGTTTACCATGGCAATGGCGGCGAAGGCTTATCCCTGGGAATGTTCCAATTAACCTACGAAGGGGTACGGGTTGCTCACCTGGGAAAACTGGATACTGATCGCTTTCGATTAAGTGTGACACATCGCAATCCCTTTGGGCGGGGAGGACAAGTGTTTGAAATCGAAGTAAAACCACTGCGCAATGAATTTAATGGGGAATATACGTGGATTCCCGGTGGTGTTTGGATTAATCCGCCTCTTGGCACGGGTACTACCATGATGGGTCCCCCAGTTACAATGTGTCAACCCATCCACTGGCGCTTGCGCGTACTTTTTGATCAGGCGACTACACCTTTCATGCCCAGCAGCCGTTGGGTGACCATTCCCTGGAATGGCTGGAATGAAACCGATATGCGGACCTCCTTCGAGTGTAATTACCTGCCCTTGGAGCTCAAGCAGTGATCATTAGGTGGTGTAAGTATTCGTATTGATATCAAGATTCTCCTGTCCTCCCCCATTTAAAAGCAAAAAATGGGGGAGGACAATTTTCTTCCATAAAAATAAAAAAAGAATTTGTTTACTGAATAGAAAAGCTCTGACATTAACGAAATTCACTCCGGTAAGCCAGAAGTGATTATTTCGTGAGTTAGTAGTAGTGCTTTAGTTAACGGTCCTTGGGTGAATGATGGCTAAAATTGTTAAGATATTCTCGCCGTTCAAATAGAATGACATGAATAAGTTGCTTTTATAATATATTTGTGATATATTACTAATGTATTAGTTCAAGTGTATTGTTAAGGATGTGATGAAAAACGTTAACTCAATTGCCGAACAGGCTTACTGGAAGATCAAAAGGGATATCTTGACCTGCGAATTGGAAGCCGGTGCTCAGATTGTGCAGTCACAGCTGGTCGAGCGGTATCAAATGGGGATCACCCCGATACGTGAAGCATTGAAACGTATCGAGCAGGAGGGGTATCTTCAATCGATTCCCCGCTATGGTTATGTGATTTCTCCCATCACGATTGCTGATGTTCAAAACATCTATGAGCTTCGATTAATCCTGGAAAAACCTTCCGTCCAGCTGGCAATTACCCGCGCCCCCGATAGCACTCTGGAAAAAATCAGGGAATCAGCTGATTTTACCTATCAATACCGGGATAGAGAAAGTTATTTGAAGTTTCTCAGCATGAACACAGCCTTTCATGTATCCATTGCCCAGGCTTCTGAAAACAAAAAATTAGCTGATATGATTGCCCGCACCTTGGATGAGATGACTCGTATCTTTAACCTGGGCTTGGATTTGCGTGACAGCGGCGATGAAATGCGCCGTGAGCATATCTTGCTCGCCAATGCTCTTTTGAAAAGGGACGCAGAATTGGCTGAGCAGATATTACACGATCAAATCACGCGTTCTCAAGAGCGTGTGATCGAAAGATTAGTCGAGCGTATTTCAAATGCGCCGATCCCAAGAGTCGGAATTGATTTCACACTATAAAATTTCGTTTGAGGAGTAGTACATATAACAATGGATTCATCTATTACAAAACAATTTAGCCATGAAGATTTGAGAAATGAAATTGTTGGTATTGATAAACAATTTCCGTTATTGGATGGCTCATACCTTACTTATGTAAACCTGGATAATGCTGCCAGCACCCCAAGTTTCAAGCGGGTTCAAGAAAAGGTAAATGAGGCGCTGGAATTATATTCCAGTGTACACCGCGGCTCGGGGTACAAGTCTCTGATTTCAACCTACCTGTACGATGAAGCCCGTCAAGTGGTTTTAGATTTTGTTGGCGGGGATCGTGATCATGATGTGGTTATTTTTGGTAAGAATACATCTGATGCGATCAATAAGCTGGCTGCACGTTTTCCTTTCCAGCCGGGTGATATCGTGCTGACGACCACCATGGAGCATCATTCCAATGATCTGCCCTGGCGCGCCCGAGCCAAAGTGCTCTATGTGGATATTAACCCAGATGGCACGCTCGATATGGACGATTACCAGGCGAAATTAAAGAAATTTCGCAGCAAGATCAAGCTGGTTGCCGTAACAGGCGCTTCCAATGTTTCGGGGTTCACGCCGCCGATCCATGAAATGGCGGAAATGGCGCACCGTCAGGGGGCACTCTTTTTAGCCGATTGCGCTCAGTTGATGCCGCACCGAAAGATAGACATGGGCTCGGTTGATTCCCCAGGACATTTGGATTTCATCACATTTTCGGGGCATAAAATCTACGCACCTTTTGGTGCCGGTGGTTTAATCGGACCAAAAGCGTTTTTCAGCGTTGGAGAACCAGATTATCGCGGCGGCGGGACGATTGAGATTGTTACACTGAAAGAGGTCACCTGGGCAGAACCTCCTGAACGTGATGAAGCCGGCAGCCCGAATGTGATCGGTGCTGTAGCAATTTCTGCAACGATCAAGCAGTTATCCGAAGTGGGCATGGATGCTATTGCTGCGCACGAGGCGGAGCTGACCGCCTATGCCTTGAAAAAATTCAACGCCATTCAAGGATTGAAAGTTTATGGCATTCAGGATCCAAATCGTACATCCGAACGCGTGGGAGTTATCCCTCTGGATGTGACAGGAATTCATCACGGGATAGTAGCAGCTGTTTTAAGCTTTGAAGGTGCCATCGGGGTGCGGAATGGATGCTTTTGTGCACATCCCTACATTTTAAAATTATTGAATGTCGAAAACGAAACATATTTGCGTTTTCGGGATCGGGTTCTGCACGGCGATCGGTCGATGCTGCCGGGTCTGGTAAGGGTCAGTTTTGGCTGTTATAACAATTTTGAAGATGTAGACCGGGTGGCGGAGATGTTTGAACGAATAATCCGTCATGATTATAAGGGAGATTATGTTCTTGAAAAACAAACCGGTTCGTTTTTCCCGAGAGGTTTCTCGCTCCAATCTCTAAACAGTTATTTTGATTTCTAAATATAAAAAAACGTGTAGAGGAAACTACATTAACCCCTGAGTTGCAATCACCAGGTTTATTTTCTTATACTGTCGAGAGAATTTGTTTTTCTCGACAGTTTTTTTATTTGCCTGGCTTTGTATTTTCAGGATTTGCTTATATCAGTGGTTTTTTATAACATCTCAAAACTGAAATGTCTTCCATGGTTTAGGGGGCTTTAGTTTATTTTTTTGTGAACGATAATAAATATTAATCGTTTTTTCGATTGCTTAATCGGTTTTTCTATTTTTTTTGGCAATTTTTATCGGTAGTCTTTGTGATTGATTACTACATCAAATAGATATTATCCTTGAAGATTATATATCAAATAATCCGCAAAAATCATCAAG
Organism: Chloroflexota bacterium; assembly: GCA_012798185.1. GTDB lineage: Bacteria > Chloroflexota > Anaerolineae > Anaerolineales > UBA4823 > JAAZNS01. Next base: position 3,323 of record JAAZNS010000085.1, read on the forward strand.
GATTTTATAACGTGATAGTGGCAAGTTTTTTTGATTTGAATTAACTCGCATGGAAAATGGACAAACAAATCTTTAATCTCAAATGCAGGAATGAAAGGATTGCAAAATGGATTTAAAACGATTAAACACCATTGTCGATGACCTTAAAGAGGTTTTGGGGTCGGCTTTGATTGCTACTGATTCATGGATTTCCAGTGATGTGCAATCGCTTGCCAGTTATAATTCGCAACCCAAAGCAACAGCGCTTTTCAATGAGATTACTAACAATCTAAGAAAAAGCCTTAAAAATTCGGATTTTCCCGGGCTTGGCAAATACTACATGATAAACCTGGAAAATAATTTTATGGTAATTGTTGTCATTCAAGGAGAGTTACAGGAAGGGCTGCTCATTGATATCTCCAAGACGACATTGGGAATATTAATAAATATTGCACTTCCCAAAGTGCTGGAGGGCTTGGCAGAAGCAGCAAAGTAATTCAAAATAATCATTAATAACAAAACAATCCTTCTATCTAACATAATATTACCCTCTTCCCTTTACCCCTTCTTGCCTGATTGGAGAAGGGGAATTGCTATTTAGATTGGCATTCTTTTACCCAGTAATGGAAAATGGAAACGAGCCTGTCTTGAATTGGATGAATAAGGAAAAGGGGTTGATCAATATCTGAATATATAGGTAAGTTTTCGCTAACAGATCGCCAGGGAAAGAATGTTTACAGAATTGTGACCAATCGTGGTCAACTCAATTGACAGGGGGGCAATAATATTGTATACTCACGCATTATAATAAACCGACCGTCGGTTTATAAAGGTGAGTATGGCGCGCACGCTCAACGAAGAAAAACATACCGAAAGGCGTAATGAAATCCTGGATACAGCCATGAAACTGGTTTATACCAAAGGCTACGAGCAGATGACTATCCAGGATATTCTGGATGATTTACACATCTCCAAAGGCGCCTTCTACCATTACTTTGATTCAAAAGCAGAAGTGCTTGAAGCAATGGTGGAGCGCATGATCGCCGAACAGGTAATACCTCTGCTCTCACCGATTGTCGATGACCCCAATTTGACCGCAATTGAGAAATTCCACCACTTTTATGAGGCTGCCAGCCGCTGGAAGATCAGCCAAAAAACATTTATGCTTGAATTGTTACAAGTCTGGATGGGTGATGAGAACGCAATTGTTCGCCAAAAGCTCATGGCCTCATCAATTAGATCGGTTGCCCCGCTCCTTACGAAGATCATATATCAAGGTATCGGTGAGGGAGTTTTCAGTTCTCCTTATCCCGATCAGATGAGCAATGTGATCATTTATATCATGGAAGGCTTGAGTGAAAAATTATCCGAATTATTGATTTCAGCCATGAAACGGCAACTGGATGGTGATGTAGATAAAGAGATTAACACTTATATTGGAGCGATGAACGATGCAGTCGAACGGGTGTTGGGCGCTCAAAAGGACTCGTTGAAACTAATCGATCCCCAGTTAATGAAAGTTTGGTTTGAGTAATTTTCGGTGAAGAAGAAAGGAAAACCAGAAATGACATTATATTTTCGCCTGGCATGGCGTAATCTTTGGAGGCACCGCCGGCGTACCTTGATCGTCGTCGCCGCCATGGCGCTGGGGCTGGGTTTGATGATGTTCTACGATGGGCTGTTGGATGGTTTCGATCAAGCTATCTATGGCAATGCCATCAAGGTATTAGGCGGCAACATTCAGGTCCATGCCCAGGGATCCCGCCTGAATACTAGCCAGACCGCATTCGTACCGCTCTCTGACGACCAGGCTGTCATTAGAGCTGCTCAGGCGATTCCCCAAGTAGAAACAGCCTCGCGGCGCATCAGCATTGGCGGACTGGCGAGCAGTCCCGAAGGGGCTTTTGCTGTGAATATCATCGGCATTGAGCCGGAAACTGAGCTGGGGGCGAATTTATCCTCTCAACATGTGGTTGCAGGACGTTATTTAACCGCCGATGACGGTGATGTAATATTCATTGGCAAAGGTTTGGCTGATGCCATGGGTATTCAGACCGGCGACCGGATAACTTTATCTGGTCAGGCAGCTCACGCGCAGATGCGTAAACGTACGATGACTGTTATCGGAATTTTCGACCTGGATTTGCCCGATTTTGAAAAACAAAATATTTATATTTCTTTGCAAGAGGCGCAGGATTTATACGGGTTAAGCGGACAATCCACTGAAGTTTGTATTTATCTGAACCGACTTGGCGATGAAGCAAAAGTGATTACGTCATTGGCATCGGCACTACCAGGCTATGAAATCGATTCATATGAAACCAGTTACCCTGAGCTAAAACAAACCATAGGTACCAAAAATCGCATTATGGGCATCTTTAGTTTGATTATTTTGCTAATCGCCGGAATTGGTATTCTTAATTTGTTATTGATGGCTGTTTATGAGCGAACGCGTGAGATCGGTTTGCTGGGTGCTTTGGGGCTAAAACCCCGCCAAATATCGCTGCTCTTCATCTTGGAAGGAACGATGATGGGTTTGGTTGGAACCGCTGCAGGAGTTGTAGTCGGTTTATTGATTAATGGTGTTCTCATGAAAGTTGGTCTCGATTTTGGCGCCATGAGTAATGCTGCTAGTTATATGGCTTTGATCAGCGGGCGGATTTATCCAACCTTGGGGGTTGATAAACTCCCCTGGCGTGCTCTAACCGTGGCGATTGTATCGGCATTGGCAGCTTTCTACCCGGCGTATGAAGCATCTCGGCGTGAACCAGCCGAAGCATTGCATTACGTGTGAGGTGCCTGATGAACCAACTCGTAAAAATGGCTATTCGTGATCTTGGTCGAAACCGGCGGCGTTCTTTTTTCTCCTCATTAGCCTTAGGTCTTGGATTGGCATTGATGATAACCATGGCAGCGGTTATTAAAGGAGAAATGAGCGGCGCGATGGATACGACCATTCGTTTACAAAGCGGGCATCTGCAAATCCGCGCTAAATCGTACGAGGAGAGTAAAACCAGCTTGAAGTGGGAAGACTTGGTTGAAAATCCTGTTGAAATTGCAGATCAAATTGCCTCGCTCGACCCGGTATTGGCAGCCTCCCCGCGGCTCTTTGCCAGCGGCATTGTTTCAGTAAGGGATAAATCGACCGGGGTGCGCATTTTTGGGATCGACCCGCTCTCCGAAGTGAATGCTCCTTACCGAATTGGATTGATCGAGGGGAGTTTCGTTAATGCTGATGACCGGGAAGGCGTGTTGATTGGTCAACCGTTGGCAGAAAAACTGGGCGTAAAAGTTGGCGAGCAAATTAATCTTTCTATAAATACATCCGATGGTGATGTAAACGAACAGGTTTTCATCATTCGCGGTATCTATTCGACGCGGACAAATGCCTTTGATAGCCTAACCGTCTTTTTACCAATAGCCAAAGCTCAGACTATTACAAAAACAGAAAATCATGCCAGCACCATTTTTGTTTTATTAAAGGATAAAAACCAAACCGATGCAGTTATCTCTGCTCTACAATCTTCAAGATATGAAGTGCTCGATTGGATAAATATGAATGATTTGATCATTAAAACAGAAGAGATGGCTAATTCTTATATGAACCTTTTCTACTTAATTGTGCTTGGCATTACCGCAACGGTCATCGTTAACACTCTAATTATGTCAGTCTTTGAACGCACGCGGGAGATTGGAATTTTATCCGCAATTGGGATGAAAAGCCGCAGCATTATGGCAATGTTCCTGGCAGAGACTTCACTTCTGGCAATAGGAGGCATTGTGATGGGTGTGATTTTAGGGTTATTCGCAGTAGGATATTTGGCGAAAGTCGGTATTTATGTTGGCAATATGGGTTTGACCATGCTGTTTGGCAATTATATATATCCAGAATTAACCTTTGCAGATGCACTCAAAACTACTATTTTTGCTTTCATAATCACGCTATTGGCTGGTATCTACCCTGCAGTAATCGCTTCTCGAATGGAACCGGTCCAGGCTATGCGCGGTGGCAAGTAAGCAAAAGGAGAATATCATGGAAGTTACAAAAATCGAGAATGTTACACGAATTTTTAGGGTTGGGGATGTGGAAACGCAGGCTTTACGCGGCGTCAATCTTTCTATAGAAAATGGTGAATTTACAGCTTTGGTGGGACCTTCTGGGTCAGGTAAAACGACTTTGCTTCAGTTGATTGGCTGCCTCGACCAGCCTACCAGCGGGAATGTTTATATTAACGGGAAAGATGTGAGCAAACTTAACCGCAATCAACGCGCCGACATGCGGCGCGGTACGATTGGATTTATCTTTCAATTCTTTGCCCTTATTCCTACCCTGACAGCCTATGAAAATATCGAAATGCCCTTGCTTTTGGTGGGGGAAAGTGCCTCCAAACGTAAGGAACGGGTAACAGAATTATTAGAAGCGGTCGAATTGACCGACCGCGCCCATCACCGCCCTGATCAGCTCAGCGGCGGGCAGCAGCAGCGTGTGGCGATTGCCCGCGCTCTGGCAACCAGACCTTCTTTGATCCTGGCAGATGAGCCTACCGCCAATCTGGATACACCCAACGGCAAGCAGGTGATGGAAACCATGACCCGTTTGAATCGGGAAACTGGCGTAACTTTCGTATTTGCCACTCACGATCCGCGCGTTATCCAATATGCCCGGCGTGTCATCACATTACGAGATGGCGTGATTATCGAGAATCACTCAGGTGAGGCTCAGGTTTAGGAGCTGCGTATGAAAAAACGGGTGTTGATAATTTTAATAATGGCTGTTATCCTGGTGGGGTGCAGAGGCGCGAGCGCTTCTCCCACACCCCTGCCAACGATTGTGCTGGAAGGAGGCGGCGCTGGCACATCAATTGCTTCGCAAATAACAGACGGTGTGACTGCATCTGGAGTGGTGGTACCTGCGCAAAAGGCGCAAATTGCCCTGGCTGCCGGAGGCAGAATCGAATCCGTCAATGTGGTTGTGGGTGAACGTGTAAAGGCTGGGCAGGCTTTGGTACAGCTGGAAGGGAAGGAAGCAGCTCAAGCAGAAGTCAGCGCTGCTCAATATGAAGTAGAGCAGGCACAACAGGCATTGGATGATCTCAAAACGCAATTCGAAGCCGACCGTGTTCAGGCGATGCAGGATATCGTAACCTATGAACGAAATGTGCGAGATGCTCAATATGCCCTGGATAATTTCACCATCCCCTCGAATCAGGCGAATTTACACGCTGTTACTGCTCTAAACCAGATGAAACAAAATTTAGAAAAGGCACGCATTGCTTTTGAACCCTACCGACAGAAACCATCGGGAGATTCGATCCGTGAAGAACTGAAAAACGCCCTTGATATTGCCCAAGCCGATTACAACGCTGCGGTGAGACGACTGCAGCTGGAATACAATCTTGAAGTGGCGCAATCACTGCTTGCTCGGGCACAGCAAAATTATGCAATATTGAAGGAAGGGCAAGATCCGAAAAAGGTGAGGCTGGCAGAGGCGCGCTTGACTAATGCCCAAAATCAATTAGCAG
>JAAZNS010000086.1 GCA_012798185.1 Chloroflexota bacterium
CTTAATTAAGATTTGCATAAAAGGATGGTTCGATGGAACTATTAAAAGCTGTAGAGGCAACCATAGATTTTGGTGGCGTGAGAGCCGTCAATGGAGTGAACCTCGTTGTTGAACAAAAACAAATCCTGGGAATAATCGGTCCAAATGGCTCCGGAAAAACCACGTTTTTTAATATTCTAACGGGCATATATACTCCTACATCCGGCAAAATTTATTTGGAAAATACAGATATTACCGGGTGGCAATCTCATCGTATTGTTCAAATGGGAATTGCACGAACTTTCCAAAATATTCGCTTATTCGGTAATATGTCTGTTTTGGAAAATGTATTAGTTGGAGAACATACCAATCTTAAATCGTCATTGGCGGGTGCAATTTTCCGAACAAAAGGTCAGAAACAGGACGAATTGAGAGCTTATCGAAGAGCTGAAGAACTCCTTGAATTTGTCGGTTTGGTAGATAGAGGGAATGAATATGCCGCAAATCTGGCTTATGGAGAACAACGCCGTTTAGAATTAGCGCGAGCATTAGCTACAGAACCCAAATTATTGCTGCTGGATGAACCAACTGCAGGGATGAATCCATCGGAAGCTGAGCAGGTGATGGATCTTATCCATTCTATTCGATCTAATTTAGCTATCACAATCGTACTGATTGAGCACAATATGCAGGTGATGATGGGAACTGCAGATTGGATTGTTGCATTGGAAGCAGGAGCTAAAATCGCCGAGGGAATTCCTAAAGATATTCAATATAACAAAAAAGTGATCGAAGCTTATTTGGGGGAGGAGGAAGAATGACCATGCTAAAAATCAACGACCTTCATACTTTTTATGGTCATGTACATGCTTTGCGCGGTATTTCTATGGAAGTGAATGAAGGCGATATTGTTGCCTTAATTGGCAATAATGGCGCCGGAAAAAGTACATTATTAAAAAGCATATCCGGTTTGGTTCGATCATCCTCCGGCTCAATTGAATTTATGGGAAAAGATATCACATCACTTTCTTCTGAACAGGTGGTGAGATTAGGAATTTCGCAAGCGCCTGAAGGAAGGCGGATTTTCCCTCGTTCCACAGTTTTGGAAAATTTGGAAATGGGCGCATATACACGCAATGATAACCGGAAGATCCAAAGCGATATTGTAAATTTAATGAAACGGTTTCCAATATTAGGCGAAAGGCGAAATCAGTTGGCGGGTACTCTCAGCGGCGGTGAACAACAAATGTTGACTATCGCCAGATCTTTAATGTGTCACCCTAAATTAATTATGTTGGATGAACATTCATTAGGATTAATGCCAACGATGGTGCAAGAAATATTTAAGATCATCAAAGAAATTCATGCCAGTGGAACCACTATTCTTTTAGTTGAACAAAATGCTCGTAAAGCATTGGCAGTTGCCGATAAAGCCTATGTGCTAGAGACGGGTAGTATCGTGTTGGAAGGTCCGGCTAATGAGTTACGAAATAATGACCAGATACGGAAAGCGTATTTAGGTGAACGAGATGTTGCTTCAAGCAAATGAATCTCGATTTTTCAATTTTCGCAATAGGAGGTGGCATTTTTTACATTGACGGTCATTGTGAAGAGAAGGTGCACTTTAATACTTCACTTATAAAAAGTGAAGAAAAAATAAAACAATGGAGCATTAATATAAGGAGTATGGAAGATGAAACAGAAAATAAATAATAAAATCCTATTTTGTATATCGTTATTGATTGTAGGA
>JAAZNS010000087.1 GCA_012798185.1 Chloroflexota bacterium
ATAATTTGCAGCTTATAATACTTCCCATCAATAGGTCCAATGATTTGATCAGCAATCGAATCCGAGAGATCGACTTTGTCGGGACATACAGTGCTGCCTGCATACGCACAGGGTCGCTGATTGGGGGTTTCGTCCAATTGGATCGTGTAATCGAGGGTTGTATTGATATCTGGGTCGGAAAAATCAAGCGAAATGGCTAAATCAACCGTCAGTAAATGCGAATTTGCGACAATTGGACGGTTGTAATGGGTAAATTCCCCCAGTAGAAAAACAGTATTTGTAATCACTTCCAGGTTCTCAACACCGTCATAGCCGAAACCGCTTTGCCGAGTATAATCGCTTGTGCATCCCCAGCCATCATCATCACCATAACGGACCATATTTTCGTCAGTAATATCGAGGGTGTTCAGGTACCTTAAACAAGTCGGACTGCCATTACTTCCGGTAGCATTCGACCAAATACCATCCGCACTCACCAGGGTTAATGCCAGTCCTATGCTAACGATTATCAAAGAAAGCAATATTGCCAGCAGGAATCCTTTTCCTAGTTTTTGAGCGAATTTTGGGAAGACAAATTTTTGCATCGCTGCCTCCTCTATTTATGCTGAAATCAACCAATATTGGATCAATCACGATGGGACCAAAATGAAAAAGCTGCCAAAGAGAATTTCTTCGGCAGCCAGACAATCTGTTCGTTTTACAGATTCACAGCTTTGTGCCCCCGCCTCACGACGGGTTTACCTTTTCGAGATTTCTTAATCTACACTTAACATTATAGCGACATTTTTATTTTTGTCATCCCCTTAATCCCAATATTTACGTAAAAATCGATAAATTTTAACTCAATTATCAGGAAAAACGCTCAATCATTATATTTATTGGTCATTGACCAATTTTCAGCGCATATTCTACTTTCCCCCAAATAATCAAATCTGCACCAGCCATTTCAATATTCATTTTACTCAAATGCGGAAATTGGGTTTCAGCCGAAATAAATTCCGTGCTGAAATCCACCGCCGGTAATCCGCCTACAAAACAAGATGCTATCGTGATAACCACCTGATCAACAAGCCGGGAAGAAAGAAACGTACTGATGACACAAGCGCCGCCTTCCACCATCATACTGTTCATTCCCTCTCCGGCTAAATGTTGCAGAAACGGTATTAAGGGGACATGTCCATGATTATCTGAGGGAAAGTGTAGGATGCGCGCCCCAGCTTTTTCCAAAGCTGCTTGACGCTTGATACTCGCCCTTTCGGTGGTAGCAATCCAGGGTAGTTTTTCCTCACGTTTAAGCAGGTTAGCGTTCTCAGGAAAGCGTAAGGTGCTATCTAAGATACATGGCTGCGGGTTGATTCCTTTCACCAACCGCACCGTTAATTGAGGGTCATCTGCCAAGACTGTACCAATTCCAACCAAGATGCCATCATGTGCTGCACGCAGCGCATGAGTAATTTTCTGCGCAGCAGCCCCGCTTATCGGCAAAGGTTTACCTTTCACCGCCGCAATGCTGCCATCCAAACTTTGCGCATAACTCAAGGTAACCAATGGCAGCCCGGTCTGTTTTCGATGGATTTCGGCATTCTTTAATAAATTATCGATAGGAATCATAAACTTATAAGTATTGTGATATTGAGGCTTTATTCGATCCAATCTAATAATGCTACTATCCCGCGATGGTCAGAGACGCCGTCGAATGGTGCTGTGTGCATCGAAAGTGCCTGCCACCGATTGGAATGAAAAATGTAATCGATGCGCACAAGCCATTTTGGGCAAGGCACGCCGAAAATTTCGGGCCGCGCACTGCCCGGGATATTACTGCCCGGAAAGGTATGACCCAATCCAAATCCTGCTTCGCGCCATGAATCTATTAAATCGGAGGTAAATATTTTATAGGCATCGCTCAAAGGCGTAACATTGGTATCGCCGCCAATGATCACGGCATCTTTTCCTCGAGCAAACTCTGCAATCACTCTTGCCTGCTCGCGTTGGATTCGGTTGGTAATTGTGACTCTCCGCGGTGAAAAGTCATTGGTGGGCAGTAAATGCATATTGATTAAAGTGATTTGTTTCCCCTGCCATTCCAAGCTGATTACCTGCGGTTCACCTACCCATTTTTCTGCTTCAATAGATTGACCAGTGGAAGCCAAAGGGTAGCGGCTGATTATACCCATACCACTGACATCATCCTGAGGATTTAATATTTGATATGGATAAATCCCCCTCAGCTGGCTTCTAAGCGCTTCTGCCATATCCAGATTTAATTCCTGAAGCATCACAATATCGGCATTTTCTTGGCGAATTGTTTCAATTTGAACATCGGTATTGAATTGCCACCCGAGCAAATTATAGGACATTACCGATAAAAATCCATTTTGGGCAGGATAAGCATGAGCTGCCTTTCCTTTTGGTATATACAAGCCTCCCCATAATCCAACAAAAATCAAGAAAACCGCTATTATTCCTATCCAAAGGCGCTTGTTTTTTAAGATAACCGTCAAGATAATAACCAGCGGCAATGGGTAAAAAAGGTAAACTGCCAGCATATTAACCACTGCTAACAACGCAAAGCGGTCGCCAAAACCTAAATAAGTAAAAAACCACACTAATACCAATACAATATAAACCCACAAGAGAAATGCAATGCAAAAATTGTGACTGGTTTTCATTAGAAGGTAATTATATCAGCGCAATAGACGCGTGCGCTCCATGATTGAGTGCTATCTACTATCGATGTTTTTCGATTCCAACAATAATTATTTCCCCATTTATTTCGAATTGGAATGTGAACGCACTTTGCGAGGGCAAATCCGAAATCATCTCATCGACAACAACCTCTCTGATCATCGTCTGCCGGTTTCGAAATAATGATTCAGTTAAAACCGGTGCAGCTTTTACATACAGGCGGATAGGCTCATTTTCACCCAATTCTGCCTGATCACGAAGGCTTTTTACAGCTTGGATAACCTGAAACGCAGCACCTTCATCAATTAATTCCGGGGTTAATTGGGTGATTAATATTGCCTGGCAAGCCTCTTTAGAAACCACCTCATATTTTTTATGGGTTTGAAGATATTGCTCAACCTGTTCTGAAGTTTCTAGAAATACCACTCGTTTAATATTCAACTCACGTTGTAAATATTCGGAAAAGAAAGCAAATCGTTCTTTGGCAGGCAGCGATTGAGAGAAGAAAGCTATCTCCGCCAAAGGCTGGTGGATTGGGATATTTACTGCTTTTCGCATCGTCTCACCGAGCAATGCATATTGCACGATATCTGCCATTTCTTGAATAAGCTGCCCATCGGCTGCATCCGGGTCGGAAATCGGCCAATCACATAAATGAATCGAAATAGGCAGATTGGATTCTGGATTAGCCACCAGATTCTGATAGATCTCTTCTGATAAAAACGGTGCTACCGGCGCCCAGACTTTGCACAGGATTTCCAATGTTTCATATAATGCCGCAAAAGCAGCCAATTTATCCTCATTCATATCCTGCTGCTGCAGCCGGTGTTCATAATGCCGAATGCCCCAACGGTAGAATTTCTCCACAAATTGCTTCAATAAGTATATAACGTTGAAAGCATCAAAAGTTTCATAGGCTATGGTAACATCGCGTAATAGAGAATGCAATTCCGAGCGCAGCCAGCGATCCAAAATATGATATGCAGGATATTCTGGAATATCTAATGGAGTCCAATCACTCGCATTAGCCTGCCTGATAAAAAACGCATAGATTTCCCAAAGGTGATTAAGCACTTTTTGAGCTTCAATTAGGGCTTCTTCAGTAAATATATTTTGAGGTAATTTATCTCCAGTGGGAGATAAATTACTTTCAAATAGATGTAATCGAAAAGCATCTCCGCCAAATTCATTGATCATCGTTAATAACCAGGCGCTTTCCGTTTGACCGTCTGCATCGATTTGCTCGGGTGTAATCGATATATCTCCCACAAAAATCTTGCTTTTTATTCCTGTTTTCCCGAATAATAAACTGCTGACCATATCCAGGTCAGTCTGCCAGGCGCCGGTTTGACGGGTTGCAGCAACTGAAAAATCTGCCGGGAAAGTTTTATCAAATAAGGGATCCTTCTCAATCGGATAATGCCATTGGGCAAAAGGCATACAGCTCGCTTCAAACCAGGGATGCAGCAGCCCCGTAATGCGAGCCATTTTCCCTTTGCATTCGGGGCATTTAATAAAAATCTCATCGATCGATGGATAATGCAGGTCGATATCCAATAATTTTATACCAGCCAAATCGGATAAATCATTGATCGAGCCGATGCAAATCTGATGGTGGCATATCTGGCACTCCCATACAGGTAAAGGTGTACCCCAAAAACGGTTATAAGTAAGCATCCGGTCAAGTTTTTGACTGCTTCCAGATATATTATTAATATTCTCTTCAGCACCTAACCTGCCAATGGTTAATTCTCGAAGATGCGCATTTTTATCTTGAATTGGGTTTAAACGAACAAACCAATGATTTCCGGCATAATTCAGCAAAGTTGATCCACAATAAAGACAATAGGGCTGTGGGATAAGGCGGCTTTCTGCCTTGTATAATAAACCGCGGGCATCCAAGTCCCGAACAATGAAAATATCTGCGTCTTTATATAATTTTCCGCTCCATGGTCTTACTTCGGGGATGAATGCGCCTGAATCGGTGAGAGGATTTAGAATAGGAAGGTCATAAACCTGAGTCAAAAACAAAGCCTGTTCGTCAAAAGTCGGCGCGATGTGCATGATTCCCGTTCCGATATCATCCCGTACACAGTCATCGACAATCACAAAATGCGCTGGTTTTGGTGGTAATAAGAATGTATATAAAGGGAAATACGCCTCTCCCTTTATTTTTTTCCCTTTGAATTTATCGACTATCTTTATTGGCGTTTCCCCAAATATTTTTTCTGCAGTTCTTCGAGCAACAATCAGGTGTTCAACACCCCCCCCTGGTGCATCCTGCTCAATAGTTATATATTCCGCATCAGGGTTCACTGCTACAGCCACATTCCCCACCAAAGACCAGGGAGCGTTGGTCATTACCAGCATGGATGTGCCTGGCCCATTAATTAAAGGTAAACGGACACAGGCAAGAATCTCTGGAACTTCCCGGCTGGTTTGGGCAGCCTCGGTTTCTAACAAATGCACCCCGCAGGATGGACAATACGGCATTATATGTAATGATTGATAAATCACACCTTTGTCCCATAACGACTTAAATGCCCACCAAACGGATTCGATATATTCGTTGGTAAATGTCACATAGGCATCCTGCGCATTTATCCAATAGGCAAGATGGTCGTTCATCCTTTCCCAATAGGGAGCATAAAAATCGAGGGAATTACGGCAGCGCTGCGTGAAATTCTCGATTCCAAATTCCTCAATTTGATTTTTCCCGGTTAAGCCAAGCTGTTTGGCAACCATTAATTCCATGGGCAAGCCGTGTGCCTGCCAACCGCTGCGTCTATATATATGATAACCCCGCATGGTTTTATAACGCAGGAAAATATCGCTCATGACACGGGTTACGGCATGAGATAAGGCAGGTTTACTGTGGGGAGAAGGTGGTTCTTCGTAATAGACAAAATCTCCTCCAGAGCGCCTCTGTTCCTCACATTTCTCCGAAATACGCCATGTCTTCCAAAAACGAATTATTGAATCTTCCAGTTGAGAAATATTGGGTTTAGAAGGGACAGGTTTGAACATAAGTTAATCATAATAGAGAATTGCAAATATTGAAGTGTAAAAAATGAGCAGTGGGCTCATTTATTCTCACAGCTCACTGCTCATTATTCACTTTTCCCCTAATTGCGCTTCACCCCCAACACCACCTGCTCGCCTTCGACTTTCTGCTTTTCGGAATAGGCGTCCTGTGGCGGTTGAGATGCCAGCAACTGTGTAGATAGCGTCTCCGCCATGATGTAATCACGCCATTCTTGGAAAACTTTTGCTAAATTCTCACCCGCTTGATAATACGTGGTAATGCGGTCTTCTATATTAAAGCCGGCATCTTTTCGCATAGCTTGCACCCGTCGGACTATTTCGCGTGCCAACCCTTCAGCGCGTAATTCAGGGGTAATCGTGGTATCTAATGCCACAACTGCCTGTTTATCGGCGGCAACAGTCAAACCAGGCATAGGCTGCGTTTGTACCAGGATTTCAGCAGGAGCGATTTCAACCGTTTCTCCGTCCAATTCCAAAACAACCGGTAAACCAGATTGAACAGCTTCGGCGACTTTTATAGGATCGATGGCAGCTAAAGCCGCTCGCAGCTTTGGGAACTTTGCCCCAAAACGAGGACCCAGAACTTTATTATCCGGCAGCACCTGGTAAGATACTAGCTGTTTGGCTTCCTTTACAAATTCAAACCCTTTAACATTCAATTCATCCACCACAATGGCAATCAACTCGTCGCGCAGAGTGGCTTTCCCGCCCGCAAAAGCCAGTGCGCGTTCAAGGGGCTGGCGCACTTTAATACCAACGCTGTTACGGGCACTCAAACCCAGGCTGGCGATCTGGCGAGCCAATGCCATCTGCTCTACTAATGCATCGTCCAGCACTGCTGCATCGACCTGTGGCCAGGCGCAATGGTGAATGCTCTCATATGCCTGTGGGACCACTGAACGCACCAGGTTTTGATACATCGCCTCCGTAACAAAGGGAGTAAAAGGCGCCAACAATTTCGCTAGTTTTACCAGGGTATGGTAGAGAGTAGCGTAGGCAAAGTTTTTGTCATCGTCATGCTCGCTTTTCCAATAGCGGCGGCGGCTGCGGCGCACATACCAGTTGCTCAAATCATCAATAAAGACCTCGACAGCAATGGTCGCATTAAGAGGGTCTTCATCCTCCAAACTGCGGGTGACATCACCGACCACCTGATTCAGACGCGCCAGCACCCAACGATCGAGCAGGTTATCGCTCTTGGGAGTATCACCCTCAGGATACTTTTCATCGAAACCCTCTTTGACCGGATTCCAACCATCCAGGTTGGCATACGTGACAAAGAAGCTGTACACATTCCACAACGGAATCAGAAAACCGCGCCGCACTTCATCGCCGCGCGTATATCCAAACAATAAGTCATTTTCCGGTTTGTGGGCGCAATATAGCCAGCGCATTACATCCACACCCATCTTATCGGCAGCCTCATTGAATTCAATTGCATTACCCCAGCTTTTATGCATCGGGCGTCCATCTTCGGCTAATAATGTGCCATAAGTAAATACTCGCCTAAACGGCGGGCTGTTATCCACCACGGTCGCCATTGCCAGCAGACTGTAAAACCAATTGCGGAACTGCCCCGGAAATGACTCGCTGATCCAGTGTGCCGGGTACCATTTCCGCCAGTATTCAGGATTTTTTCGATACTGCAATGTGCTGAATGAAACGATACCAGCATCTAGCCAGGGGTTACCCACATCACTAATGCGCGACATTTCACCTTTGCATTGGGGGCATTCCAATTTCACGGCATCTACAAACGGTCGGTGGGGAGTATGCCCTTCGAATACATCCCATCCCGAAATGGCGCGTTGTTTAAGTTCGATCTCATCCCCGATCACCTCGTAATAACCGCATTCTCCGCACATCCAGATGGGTAGCGCCAATCCCCAGTAACGTTTCTTACTGATCATCCAATCGTGCATATTGCGCAGCCAATCCATCTCGCGGGCATAACCGAACTCGGGCGTCCACTTGATCTGGTCAACCACATCCATAATCTGGTAGCGCAGGCTGCGCTGTTTTTCTTCGGGGGTCAATGCCTCTCGCGGCTTATTATATACTTCGCCCATGCTGATGAACCACTCGTCCACCAGACGAAATACCAGCTCAGTTTTACAGCGCCAGCAGGTCGGATAGCGGTGAGTATAAGGTTCTACCTGATAAAGCACGCCTTTTTCTTTTAAATTTGCAAAGATCAGGTCAGCCACCTCGGATACATGCTTGCCGGTTAACCAATCGAAACCATCTACGATATAACCTTCATCATCCAGAGGCGCCACCATAGGCAGGTGATTTTCCTTACCCAAAACAAAGTCTTCTGCACCGCAGCCTGGTGCAATATGAACAATACCGGTACCTTCAGTTTCGCCTACTTCAT
>JAAZNS010000088.1 GCA_012798185.1 Chloroflexota bacterium
CGAAGCACTCCATCACCCATCCGACCACACCACCGGCGCTTATTGTGTCGATGCCCAAATCATCGCATAACAGGTTCCCCTTGGCAACATCTTCGATATCACCAATTCCCAGGTTCGAACCCAGCATGCCTATCGTTTCGTATTCGGGACCTTCCACTTCAATACTATGCCGCTTTGAACGGCTGTATTTCCCGCACGGGCAGGGGCAGCCAAAGCAGCCTTTATCCGTAATAACAATCTTCTCCCGCATTGTTTTACCATTGATGTTATCACCCAATTCAAAGGAACCCGCAGAAAAGTTTCGTGTGGGCAGGGCGCCAACTTCATTACACCAGCTTGTTACAATGGTCGTTCCATAGCGCGTCCATTCCTTCAAACCCTCAGCATCCTTACAGGCTTTATATAAAGCCATGCCAGCTTTGCGGTAAGCTTGAACATCTGCAACAGGTATCGACTGCGTTCCATGTACAACGATCGCTTTGACCTTTTTGGAGCCCATCACAGCTCCCACACCTCCACGGCCAGCTTGCCTGCCATAATCATGGTTAATACTGGCAAAAGAAACCAGATTCTCCCCGCCAGGACCGATTAGGGCAATCTGAAATTCCTCTCCAAATTTTTCTTTGAAATACTTTTCTACTTCAAATGTTCCTTTTCCCCATAGATCGGAAGCATCGCGCAATTCAATTTTATTATCATCGATAAACAGGTAAACTGGTTTAGGGCTGATACCTTCTAATATGATCATATCCAAACCAGCATATTTCATTTCAGCAGTAAAGTGCCCTCCGAGCGATGCACTGGCGTAACCTCCAGTAAGGGGGGATTTTGTCGTCCAATCGCATTTTCCAGCGCCTGGAATCATTAATCCAGAAAATGGACCGGTAGAGATAAACAACTTATTCTCTGCCCCAAGTGCATCCGCGCCCTTAGGCACTTCCTTAAACAGATAATAAGCACCAAAACCACGCCCCCCAATAAAATCCCGTATCACCTCAGGTGGAATGCGTTCTTTGGTGAATTTTCCAGAAGATAAATCTACTCGCAGAATTTGTCCGGCGTATCCGTTCATAATATCCTCCTTATGCCTGTGCTATTTCTTTTTCTGCAATGAACAATGCATCAGTGCCGCAAACTGCCACGCAGTCTCCGCATAAATTGCATTTCCAGGCAGCTTGAGCCAGCTCAACCCGAACGAACATTACATTCTCGGGGCATACAGGCACACAGGCTTCGCATAAATTGCATTCGTCGAAGTCTACATAATAAGCGCCCTTCTCATTCAGTTTAATCGCTTCAGTGGGACAAACCGCTGCGCAATCCCCGCATTGCGTACACACTCTCACCTTATAATATCCTTCTGCAGGAAAATAAGGTTCAATGACCAGGGAAGCTTTTTTGGGATTATTCTCACCAAATATATTAAGTGAGCACGCCACCCGACAGGCATTACATCCCGAACATTTAGTGCTATCGGCATAAAGACGCATAAGCTTTTCCTTTCAATTGATGATTTTAATCTATATATTCATGCACACTTTTTTAATAATTATCTTTCAGAAAAGTATAAATGTCAAACCGATTATGGTTTATAAACAAGCCGTAATACCTTTCTGCTCGAATTGATTAAAGTATAGCCTACCCTTGTATTTCCGTCAAAAGTAAGGTGTATGAAAAATGCTATGACAGATTTCCATATTTCATTTGCATTTCCAATCAAATTGCGCTAAACTTTTACCTGGGAAAAAACCATGTTATTCAATCAAAACACATTCTTAGGGATTGATCCAACTGCCGGCAAACGACCATTGACTTTTATTGCCCTCGATCAGAATTTGCATATTCTTACGATTGGTCATGGCAGCCTGGAAGAAGCTTTGGCATTTATTGCTGGTCAAAGCAGAGCAGTGATTGCCGTCTGCTCCCCAAGCCGTACCAACATGGGCTTGATGAAACAGGAAGAAATCCGTCAAAAACTCTCCCCTCCGCCGCGTCTTGGTAGATGGACAAATTACCGGGTAGCTGAATATCAGCTGCGTAGAATGCACATTAACATTCCTTATACACCTTCGGAAGAAAAAGACTGCCCCCGCTGGATGAAAATCGGATTTAAAATTTTCCAGCGAATAAAAAAAATGGGGTACAAAGCGTTCCCCAGCGATGAAGCGGCAAACCAATATCTTGAAGTTTACCCGCATGCCTGTTACACAGCCTTGCTGGAAAAGAACCCCTATCCAAAACAAAGCATCGAAGGAAGGCTGCAGCGTCAACTCTTATTGTATGAAAACAACATCAATGTGACCGATCCGATGCGTTTTCTGGAAGAGATAACCCGCCACCGAATCATTACCGGTAGCCTCCCTATGGATTTTATCTTATCACCTGAAGAATTGGATGCCCTCATTGCTGCCTATACCGCCTGGTGGGTTATCAATAAACCCGATAAATATACCAGCGTTGGAGATCCTCAAGAAGGTTTGGTTTTTATCCCCGTTGCAGAATTAAAATCCAGATACCAACCAGCAAAATAATAATTCATGGCAAAACACAAAGCACTCATCATAATTAATCCTAATGCAGACTTAGGTCGCGCCCGTCAAAAAGCAGCCACATTAAAATCCATCGTAGATGAATTGGGCGGCGCTGATTGGGCAGGTACGGTATATCCGACTCATGCCATCGAAATCGCTCGTCAGGCAATTGAAGAAAATTACGAGTTAATCATTGCTGGCGGTGGCGATGGGACATCTCACGAAGTGATCAACGCATTAATGCAGGTACCCCCAGAAAACCGCCCCAAACTGGGTTTCATACCACTTGGCTCGGGCAACGATTTTGCATACGCAATTGGCATGCACCCAGACCCCCAAAAAGCTGTCCGCCAAATTTTTAATGGTCGACCAAAAAACATTGATATTGGTAAAATGGTAGATGAGTATGGGAATGTAGAATATTGGGGTAATGCCATTGGCGTGGGTTTCGATGCCACAGTGACTATCCGCTCGCGAAAATTTACTTATCTGAAGGGCTTTTTAATTTATTTGTTGGCAGTGCTTCAAACAATTCTTCTCAATCATGAAGCACCTCATTTTAAAATCCAAACTGATCAAGAAACCTTTGAAGAAAAATTGATCTTGTTTGTGCTCTGTAATGGCAGCCGGGAAGGCGGCGGTTTTATGGTTGCACCCAAAGCTAAACCAGATGACGGCATTTATCAATACACTGGGATTAAACAAGTCTCCAGATTAACCATGCTACGCATCCTTCCGCAGGTCATGAAGGGCACGCACGAGAGATTATCCCAGGTTCGTACTGGTACATTTCGTAAGTTGTCTATTCAATCAAACCTCCCTATGATCATCCATGTGGATGGTGAAATCATCGCTGGGTTTGACTCGAATATTCGCCAGTTTTCCAGTGAGATGATCCCCGGAGCAATTCAAGCAATTGTTTAATCATGCGTGAGCTGGTACAAAATTTTAAAAAAATGGATTTGGGGTTCCTTCATATAATCGCGGAATTGTGGGAAATAGATATATCAAAGATTAATGAAGATGAAATCGCCCCTATTCTTGCCAACCGTATCAAAACGAAAATATCTGAAATTAATACCATAAATAAATTCCCTGTTGATGTTCAATCAGCCCTGACCGATCTCATCCATAATCGAGGGGCAATGCCCTGGTCGGTGTTCGCCCATCAGCATGGTACAATCAGAGAAATAGGCGCTGCCCGCCGGGATCGGGAAAAACCATATCGTTTCTCAATTTCTCCAGCTGAATTTCTGTGGTACCGCGGTATTTTATTTCGAGCATTTCAAGATACAACCAATGGCGCTGAAGAATTTGCATATATTCCCCAGGATCTACTTTCAGCCATACCTCAATCGAGTGAAACGCAAAATACTCTGCCAGGAAGACCTGCTCTGCAGGATGAATGTGTCATTCAAATACTTGCTAATGACGCTATTCTGGATCAAACATGCACGCTTCTGGCAGCTTTGAGATTGGAATATGATCAAAAACAACTCGAAACCATCGCATGCGAATGGCTGGGCATTTGTCCAACCTCACCGATCCAACATCAATATAATCCTACTATCCCTGGATTGATCCAATTACTGCATTCAGCAGAATTATTAACACAAGAGCAAATGCCCATTCTGGAAACAACCCGGGTATTTTTGGAATCTTCCCGCGGCGAGGCATTAAAGCATCTGTATGATACTTGGAAAAATTCTTTCACATTCAATGAATTGCGCATGGTCCCTTCCCTCATATTCGAAGGAAAATGGCAAAATGATCCCTTAAAGGCACGACAGGCAATTTTATCGTTCTTATCTCAAATTCCTTCCAAAGTGTGGTGGAATCTTTCTTCATTAACCACCGCTATCAAACAAGAAAACCCTGATTTTCAGCGGCGCGCGGGCGAGTATGATAGCTGGTATATCCGCTCATCCGCTTCAAATACCAGCCTGCGCGGTTTTAATCATTGGGACAATATCGAAGGAGCTCTTATCCGTTTTATTATCTGCGGGCTTCTCCACTGGTTAGGATTGGTTGATCTTGCTGCTGCAACAGAATCTTCATCGATAACAGCCTTTCGGATAACTCCTTGGGGAGACTCCCTGTTGAAAGATCAGCTTCCTGCAGGGTTTAAAGAAGAAAACCAGCCAATTTATATTTACGCCGACGGACGAATACTTGTGCCCAATTGTGCTCCCCGGGCAACACGATATCAAATCTCAAGATTCTGCCGATGGGAGAGAAAAAAAACCGAAGAATATCAATACCGGATAACACCGGAATCGCTGGAACAAGCAGCCAGGCAAAACCTGCGAGTTGATCATATAATCGCTTTACTTCAACGACACGCTGCATCCATTCCACCTTCGTTAACTCATGCTTTATCTCGCTGGGAAAAATATGGATGTGAAGCCCGCTTAGAAGAAGTTACAGTGCTCCGAGTTAGAGATACAGAAATAATCAATCAATTAAAGAAATCAAAAGTCGCCCGGTTTTTAGGCGACTCGCTTGGTCCTGCTTCGATAATCATCAAACCCGGCGGTTGGGAAAAAGTGCAGGGTTTTTTATTCGAACAAGGTTACCTAAGTAAAAGTTAATTCTTTTTCTGCCGCTGTTTCAAACGGGCTACAGTTCTTTCCCAGACTTCTGTTGGGGAATCTGGACGTTCTTTAGTGTCCGTTTCTTTACTAAGCAAAAATGAAAAATCTTCGAATAAACCCGATAAGGGACTCTTAGGATCCCCAATGATGGTCGGTTTTCCCAGGTTAATTGCAGTAATAAAAGGATCGGGGGCAAAGGGAATGACAAATTCAATAGATCGTTTAATGGCATTTTCAATATCTTTTCGAGGTAAACCATGTCTTTGAAATGTCCAATTGAGCACTATGCGGATTTTCGAAGGATTGTAATTCAGAGAATTAAAAACATCCAACGCGCAAACTGTGGATCGCACACTGGCAAGGTCGGGTGTGAGCACCAGCAATATTTCATTTGCCATATCCAATCCTGCTAAGGTGGTATCTTGAAAATCATGAGGCATATCCAGCACAATATAATTATAAGTTTTTGATAATATATTCAATACCCTTATGACTTTCTCACCATCGATTAACTCATTTTGTTCAGGTCGGGGGGAAGCAGCTAAAATTATAGTGCCGCTGGAATGCTCCATTAAAACATCATCGACAACTTTTTCATCGATTTCCGCAGCAGGGATTTGTGCCAAATTCGCCCAGCTCCTCCTGAAAGGGATATTAAACATTAACGCACTTTGACCCGCGTTTAGTGCAAGGTCAACTAAAACTGCCGAGTCAGCCCACAATTGGGTTAACCCGGCTGCCAGATTAGCTGAAATCGAAGAAATTCCCGTTCCACCTCTCAAAGAAAATACCGCGATGATCTTTCCTTCTTTTATTTCTTTATCCATTTGAAGTGGTGCTGCCCGGCGTAACAGCACTTTTACCCGCGCTTGCAACTCGCCTGGGGAAAATGGCTTTGGCAGATAATCATCAGCACCAGCTTCGAATCCCTTAATCTTTTCCTCAACGGAATTCAATGCAGTTAACATCATGATGGGTGTATTTGCAGTCGCGGCAGATTTTCTCAATTGATTACAAACTTCAAATCCATCCATCTCTGGCATCATCACGTCCAAAAGAATAACATC
Source organism: Chloroflexota bacterium (assembly GCA_012798185.1). Taxonomy (GTDB): domain Bacteria; phylum Chloroflexota; class Anaerolineae; order Anaerolineales; family UBA4823; genus JAAZNS01. Next base: position 6,193 of record JAAZNS010000088.1, read on the forward strand.
AGGTTGAATTTCTTCTGCCATTTTCAATGCTTGAATACCATCGGTTGCAGTGATAATTTCATACCCCTCTTTTTCCAGGGTTTTTATGACTAACTGCAAATTCATAGGGTCATCGTCAACTGTTAATATTTTTCCAACCATGAGGTACTCCCGCGGTTTTTCGATGATTTAATATATCGTAACACCTCAGCCAGCTTAGGTGAGTTTCCTTCCAATGAAAAAAGAGAGGATAGGTGGCACTGCGCCTTCGTTACAGTGCCACTCATCCACCCATCAATTATCTTGGGATGAATTCTTAATCGTCGCATCTGATACAATTCGATAGCTCATTGTATAATACTCACTATAAAAGCAAGTTAAATTATCATAAATAAATACTTATATTTTTATTACTTGAATTACCTTTATCATCATCAATCGATATCGGTTCTATAGGTGACATGCTATGGGATTAGAATTTCCTCATCGGCGGAAAAATCTGCTTACCGGTGAATGGGTATTGGTTTCACCTCTGCGCACTTCCCGTCCCTGGCTGGGGCAGGTGGAAGATATTCAAACCGAAAAATTACCTCCCTATGATCCCAATTGTTATTTATGCCCCGGTAATGTTCGTGCAGGGGGACGAAAAAATCCAAATTATTCAGCCACTTTCACCTTCGATAATGATTTTCCATCATTATTACCCCCAACCGCTAGAGAGGAAGAAATTACCGCTTCGGATGAAAAATTGTTTATTGCCCAAAACGAAAGCGGTATTTGCCGTGTAGTTTGTTTTTCACCCCGCCATGATCTGACCTTGCCCGAATTATCCCTTGAGGAAGTCGCTTCGGTGGTAAAAACATGGATAAGCCAAACTGAAGAATTATTCAATATGACGTTTTGCCAATACGTGCAGGTATTCGAGAATAAGGGGGAGCTTATGGGGTGTTCTAATCCTCACCCTCACAGTCAAATTTGGGCAACTCAACATTTGCCTAATGAACCTGCAAAAGAACTCCTCGCCCAGAACCAATATTTACAGCAAAATGATCAATGTCTGATTTGCGATTATCTGGCTGCAGAAAAAGAAAAAGCCGAAAGAATCGTCTCGGCAAATGAGCACTTTACTGCCCTGGTGCCATACTGGGCTATCTGGCCCTTTGAAGTATTATTAATATCCAACCGGCACATCAAAAATCTGCCAGAATTAACTGCCCAAGAGGTTTTTGGATTAGCGGATATTATCCAACAGGTAACCACCCGTTACGACAATTTATTCAATATCTCATTTCCCTATTCGATGGGATTTCACCAGGCTCCCAACGACGGTTTGGCACATAATGAGTGGCATCTTCACGCACATTATTACCCTCCCTTATTACGGTCTGCAACTATCAGAAAATTTATGGTAGGATTTGAAATGCTGGCGATGCCTCAACGCGACCTGACACCAGAAAACGCAGCAGAGCGTTTACGGCAGCTTGACTCGATCCATTATCGTTATAGATCGTCAATGAAAGTGGAGTAATTTTGTACCCGTTATAGGAAATAAAATGGATGATATTATCGAAGTATTAATAACCAGCAGCCTGACACTTGATCAAATTGCCCAAATCCAAAAAATCTCACCAAGATTACATATAAGTCAAATCGCCACCCATAATAACAGCGATATTCCTGATGAGGTCTGGGCAAAAACAATGGTTTTGTATACTACCAACGTGTTGCCTAAACCCGAGCAAGCTCCACGCTTGCGATGGATTCAATTTCATTGGGCAGGAATCAATAGCTTATTATCTGCACCCATTTTACAAAATCCAGGGATTATGGCTACAACCATTAGCGGCGCAGCTTCTACACAAGTGGCAGAATATATAGTTATGATGATGCTGGCTTTAGGACACCGCTTGCCGGAATTGATTAGCTGTCAAGCTCGTGCAGAATGGCCGGCAGATCGGTGGGAACGCTTTCACCCAATTGAACTCCGGGATAGCACGGTAGGTATTGTAGGTTATGGCAGCATTGGACGACAGGTCGCTTATTTATTGCAGCCCTTTGGCGCTACTATTTTAGCTGCCAAACGCGATGCGATGCAGCCTGAAGATACTGGATACATGCCGGTAGGCATGGGTGATCCTTCTGGGAACCTGGCAAGGCGGATTTACCCGGGAAAAGCATTGCGGGCAATGCTAAAAGAATGTGATTTCATTGTTGTATGTGTTCCAAAAACTAGCCAGACTATCAATTTGATCAACGAACAAGAATTAGCAGTGGTTAAGCCAACTGCGTTTCTCATCGATGTTTCCCGCGGCGGTGTTGTTAACCATAAGGCTTTAATGGCAGCCATCAGGGAACATAAAATAGCTGGTGCAGCGCTGGATGTTTTTGAAGAAGAACCCCTTCCCGCAGATAGCCCGCTATGGAAATTACCCGGCGTCTTCATCACCCCGCATATTGCCAGCAATACATACTTCTACAACGAAAGAGCTTTACAGGTATTTATTTCCAATATGAACCGGTTTATAACCGGAGAACCATTATTGAACTTGCTCAATTTTTCCGCTGGATATTGATGATCTGCAGCCGCTCAGACTTCTGAATTTTAGATTACGGTAGGTACTGTGAATCTGCTGTACGCTCAAATTCGGAAACCCACCCAAGCTGTCTGAGCAATTACAAAAAAGCGTACGATCGATGTTCTGATCGTACGCTTTATAAATTATTATTCACTCAAGTTGCTGGGACGTTTTTCAAGGGTTACGCGAACCTCGATCGGTTTTCCATCCCGCATAACCGTAAGAGTCACTTCATCCCCCGGTTTAGTTTGTAAGGCAATATAAATCAATAGGTCATCGAAGGAATTCACCGGAGTACCATTGATAGCGGTCACAACATCACCACCAACTTCGACAGTTCGTCCATCGACCGTCTTTTCACCAGAAGCGCCTTTCATCTTTGCCTTATCCGCTGGTCCGCCCTCAGTAATTTCTACGATGTACGCACCTTTTTCTATGGTCAGATTCATCGCTTCAGCCACGGTGGGAGTCAAGTCGCCTCCGCGCACACCCAGCCACGGCCATTCATATTCACCCTTGGTAATGAGGTCGGGCAGCACAACCTTCATAATACTGACCGGAATTGCAAAACCTACACCGCTGTTTGTTTGGCTAAAGCTGGAGGTTTCGATCTGGGCATTTACTCCGATGACTCTGCCACTTAAATCAAGCAGCGGTCCCCCGGAATTTCCCGGGTTGATGGCCGCATCGGTTTGGATTGCTTGCGGAATGGAAAAAGCTGTAAGCGCAGGGATATTTCGTCCCAAAGCGCTGATAATCCCTTTGGTTAATGTGCCTTCCAATCCAAATGGATTACCGATAGCAACCACCGTTTGACCTACAGCCAGATCTTCCATATCACCTAATGGCAGGGGCGCCAATCCGGCTGGCATATTATCCACTTTTACTACCGCTAGGTCGGAATGAAGGTCCACTCCTACGACATCACCGCGACGGATTGTACCATCCGAAAAGGTAACATCAACCTGTTCCGCTTCCTGAACAACATGGGCATTGGTTACTATGTGTCCATCACCATCGTAAACAAATCCGGAACCTTGCCCTATGGCGGTTACTTCCCCCCGGTTTGTTCCATAGAGTGTAATATTAACAACTGAAGGGTTTACCATGGCGTATAAATTGATTAATACTGCCTGTTCATCAACAACCGCCTCAGGAAGGGAAATGATGACCGGTGTGGGTACGGCAACTGTGTTTTGTGGTTGAGGCGCAGTGGCTGGACTTTCACCTTTTGGAATGATTAACCCACAAGCAGCTGTGACGAAGATAACAAGAATTGATAATCCGATAAATATCGATTTTTCACGTGTTAATGTCTTTTTCATATGCTTTATCCTGATAATTTACATCTAAATTGATTGTCTGATTATACAATTAAGCAGCAAAGAATATATAAATTTTCTATTAGAATAATTATCAATTAAATCGTGCAACCTTTAATAGATTGATTATTAAAATCATATTACTGAAAACGTAATATTTTAAATTTTTTTTATCACTCAGCAAGTATGGCTCAATATCGAATATAAGGTTTTTGGAATACAAGCATGCGTTTTCTTTTATCCTTAATACTCTTATTCGCACAGTTCAATCTAACAATATCGGGATTTGAAGCAAAATACATTGTGTTAATGATTGGGGATGGTTATGGCTATAACCACCAACAGTCAGTCAATGCTTTCACCGGTGTAATCCCGGAATATCAGGCATGGCAGCAATATTGGGTCTCAACATATTCTTGTGGGGGCAGTTACGACCCGTCATCAGCCTGGAGCGATTTTAACTATGTAAAACAAAATCCCACCGACAGTGCCGCGGCTGCAACAGCGATATTCAGCGGACATAAAACATATGATGAGGGGATTAACATATCGAGTGAAGGCACTTGCTTCTCCACGATCGTAGATGAAGCTCGCTTACAAGGCAAAGGTACCGGCGCAGTGACTTCGGTTTATATTTCTCATGCCACCCCTGGCGCTTGGCTGGCTCACAATGAAAGTCGCAACAATGGATTTGCTATTGCAGCAGAGGCCCTTTGGGGGAATCCAACCACAACGATGACCACAACTACGGCGTATTACGGAGGAGGAATATGTCCAACCCACACACCAGCTGACGTTCTTATTGGCGCTGGTCATCCAAACTGGAATGGCGATAAATACGTCAATGGTTCAATGAGAGAAAAGCTGTTTGCCGAAAGCGGCAACCCCGGTGCATTTCACTTTATTGAACGCCAATCTGGCAGCCCTAACGCTGGCACTCGTCTGGAAAATCTTGCCAATAATCCTTCGGTAACACGGTTAGCAGGGTTATTTGGCGGCAGCAATGGCAACCTGGATTATCGCCTTGCAGATGGCTCTGGATATAACCCCGAAAATCCCACCCTGACGGAAATGACCGAGGCAGCGTTAAAGGTGCTCAGCCATCATTCACAAGGTTTTGTGTTAATGGTGGAAGGCGGTGCTATCGATTGGGCAAGTCACGCTAATAATATGGATATGATGATCGGCGAAGCGATTGATTTTAATAATGCCGTTCAAACCGTAATCGATTGGGTAGACGATCCATCGAATGACAGCACCTGGCAAAATACACTGGTCATTGTCACCTCTGATCATGAGACCGGATATCTGAATGCCTTCTATCATGCTTTCCCTATTCAAGCACCACCTCAAATCACCGCTGAAATGCTGTTATTGGAAAAATCCATATCCGGCACAGGGGTCAGAGCTTCTTGGGATGACCAGAATATGAACGATTTAATCGATACAGGTGAAGATATGTATTGGTCATGGAATACCACCGGACATACTAACAGTCTGGTGCCGTTATTCGCCAAAGGGGTTGGCGCGAATTATTTCAACATTTATACAAAGGGGGTTGATCCAGTTAGAGGCAATTATTTAGATAATACCGATATTTACCAAGTAATGTATTTAGCAATGAATGGTCGCTTACCGTTTTATCAATTACTTCCATTTTTACAAAAATCGACATCTAAAATTAGTTTCCTAACTTTATATTAAAAAAAATTGTAAAACCGCTGCTTTCTTGTTTTCCATATTGGTTTTTCCTGAGTGCTATGAAAACACAGAAAAAACCTTATGTAACTCCTTTCCAGAACATTAGATGCATTCGCCATTGTCACATCGTCCATTCCCATTTGTGTCTATGTACCGGCGGCAATGTCCAGGGAATGAACAAGATTTTTGACATAGTGCCTGACAAGTAACGGAAAATCCATTTTCGACGTCATATATCGCATTTGTGTCGGATGACTGGCTAACCGTATTGTTACTGGGTTCAGATAAAGCTATATCACTCGTCGATTGATTTCCACTATCTGAAATCGTTTGTTTTTGAGAAGTATCTTCGTATACTGTTGATACTGATAGATTGGCGGATTTCTCATTATTTAACTCATTAATGGCTTTCATACCTGCCAATATCGACGCAGCGCATACAATTCCCATCATCTTAAGGAATTCCCTTCGACCAGCCACTTCTGTCGAAACGACCGGGATACGTGCACTCTCTAATTGAGGATTTGCAGTTGTAGGTTTTATACGAAATTTTCGGGTAGTCTTAACAACCCATTTCCAATGCATCCCGATTTTTACGAGGCAGACCATTAAGGTTATGATCGAGGATAAAACATGAAACTTTTTCCAAACCGAATAGTCAGCCAGATCTAAATTCAACCAGGTTGACATGACAATGCCGGTTGATAAAATCGCTGTAAAACCGATTGCCATCAGCAGATCGATCATAAAATATAAGCGCTCTCTTTCAAATGATTTATCAAAAAATCTTCTCAATACTGCCTTCACCCAACGACCATGAGCAATAAGGTGATAATTGGATAAAATCCCCACAGCAGCACCCAGCCATTGGTGAAAAGGCAGGCTGGTCTCATCCATAAAAAAAGCACAAATCAAACCGCCAAATAATACGGTATCAATGATCCAAGTGGTTTTTTGATTATTTTTAATCATAATATCTCTTTTAATTTAAATTCTCCTTGAGAATACTAATTCTTACGTTTCTCAAGGATACTATTCCCCTGTTTAGAACATATTAAGTTTTTATGGAATTATTGTGAATAAATAGAAGACATTATTTCCGCAAATGGAAAGGAACATCGATAATTACACGCTGGTAACCAAATTGACGCCGTTTATACAGCAGCTCAGTTTTGAGCAGCCAGGAAGTCTGGTTATGAAGAAGCATATGCCAGGGGCGGGCTGGTACAAATTCAGGTAAAATGACCACAGCCTGACGCCCGTCATTATGTATCCGATCCGTCTCATCAAGATAATCGAGCAGTGGTTTTACAATCGAACGGTAAGGGGAAGGTAGCACTACTAATGGAATATCGGGCCACAACCCCGCTAAATCCTTGCGAATAGCCGCTTCTCTCCCGGGTTCTAAGTTGACATAAACAATGGTAACATCCTTGCTGATCGATTGTGCAAAACGAATCGCATCCACAATACCGCGGTGAACCCCTGATATGGGAATAACGCAGCGCATGGGTGGAAATGGTTTGATATCAGGTGGCAAACCCCGTAAACTCAATTGTTTGGAAACATTCTGATAATGACTCCTAATTTGTAAAAAGCAAGAGACCAATAATGGAATAATTAGGATTGTAATCCATGCGCCATGAAAAAATTGACTGACGCCAACGACCAATAAAACGAATCCAGTAACTATACTGCCAAGGAAATTCACTAATAATTTAAATTGCCAATGCAACCCTTTTTCCCGCATCCAATGCATAATCATTCCAATTTGAGAAATCGTAAACGCCATAAAAGCGCTGACGGCAAACAATGGTACCAATGCATGCGAATCGCCGTTAAAGAGAATGATCAATCCACCAGTCGCAATAGCCAAAAGCAGAATGCCATTAACAAATACCAACCGATCACCCAATCCGGTTAATTGACGGGGCAAAAAGCCATCCTTGGCTAACAAAGCAGCAATGCGCGGGAAACCAGCAAAGCTTGTATTTGCCGCCACTGTTAAAATTAGCAATGTTGTGCCTTGGATCAACATATAAAGAAATCCACTGCCTAATAATTTCCGCGCTAAAGCTGAAAGGATCGTTTCATTTGGCGCAGCAACCACCCCTAAACCTTGCGTTAAACCATTACTGCTCAAGAAGAGAAAACTCATCAAAAGTGCCATAACGATTAAAGTGCGCCCGGCATTCCTCGCTTCCGGCGGTTTAAAAACCGGAACACCATTACTGATCGCTTCGATGCCGGTCAATGCAGTGCACCCCGAAGCAAAAGCCCTTAACACCAGGAAAACCGTTAATGGTTCGCTTGCTGCAGGCGCAACCTGCGCTAATTCCACAGCACCGCCCTGCCATAATCGAAACATTCCATAAACCAGCAATGGAATATAGGAAAATAAAAACAAGTAAACAGGAATAGACATAACCGAGCCGGTTTCTTGCAATCCGCGTAAATTTATAATCGTGATTAATATGAGTAAAAAGATCGATGCTTCGATTCGATAATTCCACAACCATGGAAAAGCCGAGGCAAGGGCTGCCACACCAGCAGTTAAACTGACCGCAGCATTCAATAGATAATCAACCATTAAAGCCGCTGCGGCTACCAATCCGGGGAGCGTACCCAGATTTTCCCGAGCAACGATGTACGATCCTCCTCCCCCTGGATATGCATGAATGGTCTGGAAATACGAAAAGGCAACTGCTGCAAGTACAATCGTGATCAAAATCCCAATCGGCCAAGCGTTTGTCAAACCTGCTGCACCGGCTACGATTAATGCAAGATATATTTCCTGGTTGGCATAGGCGATCGATGATAGGGCATCAGGCGAAAAAGCTGCCAGGGCGCGTATTTTATTCAAGCGTTTGTCTGCCTGCTGGGAAGTGGCTAAGGGTGGTCCTAATACCACCCGCTTTATCTGATCCAGCATACAATCATCCTTTCCACAATCAATTCACGTTTTTAGGAGATAAGAAAATGACTCGATTAATAACTAGGTATTTACGACAAAGTTATTAAGACACAACATTTCACTGTATAAAATTTATTGTCCTTGCATGTGTGAACGAATAGTATATTGAATGCTTAATGATTTTCGTTAATTATCTCTCACGAGAAAAGGTATATAATTTATATAACATACCCAAATATACCCCGTTTTAACCTCCTGGTCACTGCCGCCAGGTCCCCCGATGGTGAGTGAAATATCATATCGCCCTTCAGAAGCAAATTCGTGGCTTGGATTTTGCAGGTTGCTGGTTCCGCCATCGCCGAAATCCCATAGCCAGGATGTGATTATGCCTGTGGAAATATCGGTGAATTGAACTGTCAAAGGCGCGCTTCCATGTACAGGTGAAGCGGAAAAATTAGCAGCCGGCGATGGATAAAGCCAAAAATCATACGTCACCGTGCTGGAAGAGATCACATTGATTGATGCAATATCGTTTGAATATCCAGGCTTTGTTGCGGTAAATATGTGGGTGTCAGCTAAAGAAAATATTGTATAGAATCCATCATCGACGTTGGGATCAGCTGGTGTGGGTAAACTAGCAGCCACATTTATGCTATCGTTGGATATTTCAGCATCATTGATGGGTTGCGACGTGCTTTTATCAAAGATATGACCGGCTGCTAACCCGCCATCTAGATGGGCACATGTATCATAAATCAACACCTCATCAACCTGCCACCACCACTCAAAAAAAGCATCGAAATAATGAAACCGCAGCATAATATTACTTTGTCCGCTATAAGCAGACAAATCGATCTTAGCTGTTTTAGGACCGCGATCACTGCTTGATTGTCTTCGCCAAATATTCGTCCAGGGACCAGCGCTGCCATTCGTACTGATATCAACATCGGCAATCTCCTCCTCATCATATACACGCCAATCATATTTGAATTCCAATTTGGGTGAGGTATATCCCGTGAAATCAAGCTGTGGCGTGCGTAATTCCGTATCCATATTCACCCTGCCAGCCTTGTCACTGTCGGCAATTGCGAATAATCCCGTTCCTCCGGTAAGATTACTGCGTCCGCCGGAATCATCGAAGGTCCAAACTGCGCCAGTGCTGGCATTATCCACAATAGTCCATCCGGCAGGTAAAACTCCGCTATCGAAATTTTCGCTAAATACAGTATTCTTATAATATCCTGGCGCTGTACAAACCGTATCACTGATGTTCAATGAGATATCGAGAGTCAAGTCGTTGTTGAGGATACCCGTATTGACATTTTCAGTGGAATAACTGGACCAAAAATCTTCAACTTTGAAAACATAATCGGTGCCTTGAGCTAACATAATCGAATAACAACCGGAGATTGGATCCGTCCAAATTGGGCTGCCAGGGTATCCATCGATGGTGATCTGTGCATAAACCGGCCAGCCTGCCGAAGCATCCACCACCGTGCCAGAAATTAACCAATTTGGTAATGGATCAAGGCTGATATCCAATGTTGTGTTTCCATTCACAACCACATCAGTAATGACTTTTGTAGCATACCCATAACTGGATGCAGTTACCGTGTAGACCCCCGCATAAACTAAAAACGAATAATCACCCTCTTCATCAGTATGCGTGGTATAAGTAAGCGTACTCGATGCAGTGACGAGTGCTTCGGAAATTGGTTGCGCATCGAAACTGTTGGTCACTTTACCCGATAAAAAATTCCCGCCGCAAAATTCGATCGAAGCCTGGGCTGCCGCAAGTGCGTCGATTTCACCCCAGCCTGTTGCGTAATTAGGTACATTCCCCG
>JAAZNS010000089.1 GCA_012798185.1 Chloroflexota bacterium
ATATTCCTTTACAAGAAGCACAAAATCGGCTGTACAATGCGCTATTAGAAATGAGAATGGGGGGAATATTATCTGTTGAAGAAATTCCACTCAATGAAGCTGCCATAGGTAGAGTATTGGCAGAGCCGGTGTGGGCAAGAATTTCTTCGCCTCATTATCACGCATCTGCCATGGATGGGTTCGCTGTAAAATCCAACGAAACGATAGGCGCCTCACCGAAATCGCCAATCGTGTTGGAATGTCCAACGCACGCCGTTTATGTCGATACCGGCGATGTGTTACCAGAAGGGATGAATGCAGTTATTCCCATCGAACATGTCGAATCACTTAATGCAGATGGATCGAGCAGCGATAACATACGCAGCCCGGCAACGATTCAAATTCGAGCGGCAATTTCACCGTGGAACCATGTGCGTCCAATGGGAGAGGATATTGTTGCAACCCAGCTAGTTTTACCTGCCGGACAGGTTTTACGCCCGGTTGACCTGGGCGCTATTGCTGCCAGTGGAAACACATCCATACACGTAGCGCAGAAACCGCGAGTTGCTGTTATTCCAACCGGCAGTGAATTGATCCCCATAGGAACTCCGGTAAAAGCGGGTGATATTATTGAATTTAACTCACTTGTTTTAGCCAGCCAGGTGAATCAATGGGGGGGTGAGGCAATTCGTTTTCCAATCGTGGCAGATCAATTTGATCAAATTTCTTCCGTGGTTAAAGAAGCCGCAAAAGAGTTCGATCTCATTTTATTGAACGCAGGTTCTTCTGCAGGTTCGGAAGATTTTTCGGCGAGCGTGGTCGAATCTGTAGGGAAGTTATTAGTACATGGGGTGGCTGTTCGCCCCGGGCATCCCGTGATTATTGGCGAGGTTTTTACCACAAAACGGAATCAAGCATGTCAAATACCAATCATTGGTGTGCCAGGTTACCCGGTGTCTGCTGCATTGACAGGTGAAATATTCGTAAAACCATTGATTGAACGCTGGCTGGGATTGCCGCCCGCCAATCCACCGGTTATTAAAGCTGTTTTGACCAGAAAAATAACCTCACCCGCTGGAGATGACGACTTTATGCGTGTGGCTGTTGGAAATGTTGGCAAGCGGATGGTAGCCGCACCTTTATCCCGCGGGGCTGGTGTGATTTCTTCGTTGGTCAAAGCGGATGGGATTGTAATCATTCCAAAAGGCTCGCAGGGATTACCGGCTGGCAGTGAAGTCGAGGTGCACACATATCGATCACCATCAGAATTGGTAAAAACGATATTTGCGATCGGCTCCCATGACCTGACTTTAGATTTACTGGCGCAATATCTGGCGAACCGGCACCGGCGGCTTAATTCTGCCAATGTAGGCAGCCTGGGAGGTTTGCTGGCAATCAGCAGAGGAGAAGCGCATATTTCTGGTTCACATTTGCTGGATACCAATACCGGAGAATATAATGTCAGCTATATCGAACAATACTTGAAAGGCATTCCAGTTAACCTGGTTGCTTTTGTAACTCGTAAGCAGGGTTTGTTGGTTATGCCGGATAATCCAAAAAATATCCGCTCGATTGAAGATCTTACCCGTAAAGATGTGCTGTTTGTCAATCGTCAAAGAGGGGCAGGCACACGGGTTTTATTAGATTATCACCTGGGATTATTGGGCATTCCTGCGGATAAAATCTGCGGGTATGAACAGGAAGAGTACACCCATCTGGCGGTTGCAGCAGCCGTTGCTTCTGGACGTGCAGATTGCGGCTTGGGTGTTGCAGCAGCTGCTGCAGCGTTAAACCTGGAATTTGTCCCTCTTTATGATGAGCGTTATGATTTGGTTATTCCCAGGGAATTTTACGAAGATGAATTGCTGGCACCTCTTCATGAAATTATGACCAATTCTGATTTCCGCCAGGAGGTTAACAAATTGCTGGGATATGGCACTGATTTAATGGGGCAAATCATTGCCAGGATTGGATGAAAAATATCATCAATAAATTACTGCTTTTGAAATTGGAGGTATAACATGTCGATTAGCCCAGGGATGGAAGCTCCTGATTTTAGTCTGCTTGATGATAATGGTGAGAATGTGACACTATCTTCGTTGAGGGGCAAAAAAGTCATCTTGTATTTTTACCCCAAGGATGATACACCGGGCTGTACTACTGAAGCCTGTCATTTTCGGGATGATTACGCTGAATACGAAAAACTCGGGGCGAAAATAATAGGAGTAAGCCCGAATACGGTGCAGAGCCACGGCAAATTTAAATCAAAATATCAGCTCCCATTTACATTATTGGCAGATCCTGATCATAAAGTATGTGAGACCTATGGCGTTTGGGGTCGGAAAAAATATATGGGTAAAGAATTCGATGGAGTGTTTCGGACTACATTTTTAATCGATCAAAATGGCGTGATTGAAAAAGTTTATAAAAATGTGAAACCTGAACCTCACAGCCGGGAGCTTCTGGATGAATTAAGAAAAAGCTAAGATAAGAATTTTTTATTTAGATAAAGAAATTCATCGAGAAACCAGTAAAATACAAGGAAGCCAGGGTTATTATCGTAGAGGCTGCCTTCGATAATCTTCATTTAAAATCACGATTCTGCTAGGCAGTGGATTTGCATTTTATTTTTGGGGCTCATACACCATAGTTTAATCACTTACAATACAATTAGATTCTCATCCATATTAGCAAATTAATATCGTGGAAATATAAAAAAATGGGGGTATGATTTTGTGAATTTTCGGAAATATTGTCTATTGACAATATATAAAATGTAATTATAATGAGTGCGCACTCAAAATATGTATGAGCGCTCACTAATATAATGAGCCCTTACTCATGATGAGAGATAACGTATATGAACAGAACAATTCCAAAATCACGCAGAGATCGCCGGGCGAAGATCATAAAACGTCTGATTATTGATGCTGCAGCCAATTTATTTGCAGAGAAAGGTTTTCATCGAACAACCACAAAAGATATTGCATTAGCTGCAGATGTATCCGAAGGCACTATTTATAATTATTTTGATAACAAGGACGATTTATTGATTGGAATTATGGAGCATTTATATGAAGAAGAACATTTTGATGCTCAATTACGTGATGCCCTTCCGTTGGATGCAAGAGATTTTCTTATCTCAGAATTGGAAAAACATAAAGTAAATGTTGCCCATAATAATGCCATGCTGCAATCAGTACTCTCTGAGATTTTGGTGAATCCTAAGCTTCGCCAAAGATATTATATGCAATTGATTTCCCCATCCATTCAATTGCTTACTGATCATGTCCTTTCACGGATCGAATCTGGGCATATCCGAAATCATAAACCTCAACATCTGGTAAGAATAATAATTAGTCTAACTTTTGGGTTGTTTTTTCTCCAAGTATTAAAAGACGATGTTGTTTTATCTGAATGGGATGAATTAGCGCTTACTACAGCAAATGTGTTATTTGAAGGAATAAAACCTAACCCATAAATATTTAATAACGAGTATTTTTTATTTAAAGTTAATGATTTTCGATAATGAGAGTGGATATTATATAAATTTGTTACTGTATTTAAAAAAAGATTATAATATGCTAATAAAATTAATTAATAATTAATAAACATTTAGTGTAGAATTTATAAATAATGGGTTGATATTTGATTATGCGGTAATATTGCATTTGTAAATATCCAATAATTATTCTTCGAAAAGATATTTTTTATATATCTCAATCAGGCGTGATATGACAAAAAGATAGAAGTTTTATGATTTATTATTAGCACTTTATACCAATTGGAAATAATTAATGATTCTAAAAAATCTTTTACGTCGCAAATTTAGAACGCTTTTAACTATACTTGGCATTGCCATTGGTGTGGCAGCTATCATCAGCCTGGGTAGTTTGGCTAGTGGGCTGCAGGCTGGTTATAATTCAATGTTGACAGGCAGTAAAGCGGATCTTATCATCAGCCAACCGAACTCGATCGATATTGCTTATAGCTCTGTTGATGAAAAAGTAGGGGAGAAATTGAAGACCATGCCGGAGGTCTCGGAGTTTAGCGGAATGATCCAAGGGTTTACACAGGCAGAAGGAGAACCGCTTTTCTTTGTTTTTGGATATCCAAAAGATAGTTTTTTAATTGACCGCTTTATTATAAAAGATGGTTTCTCGTTAAATTCTAGCGAGGCGAAAAAAGTGAAAGGTAATCCGATCCTTTTAGGTTCTGCTGCTGCTGAAGTATTTAAAAAATCTCCCGGTGATTCATTAAGATTAACCGGCAGTTTATATCGGGTGGTTGGAATATATGAAACCGGCGATGCATTTGAGGATGCGGGCGCATTGTTGAATCTGGACGATGCACAGACTCTATTAGGAAAACCTCGCCAGGTTAGTCTATATTATATTAAATTATCTGATCCCAAACTGCGCGATCGTTTCGTCGCTAAAGCTGAAAGAGAATGGTCCGACTTATCAATCTCAGGTACCAAGGAATTTGCGGAAAACCAAACCTTTATCGAGTATTTGAAAGGCTATGTTTGGGTCATTGGCGGTCTGGCGATAATCATCGGTGGCGTTAGCATGATGAATTCACAGCTTATGTCGATCTTCGAGCGGACACGCGAAATTGGCGTCCTGCGCGCTGTGGGCTGGAGTCATTGGCGAATCTTATGGATGATATTAGGAGAATCGATTTTTGTGTGTTTATCGGGAGGTTTAATTGGTACTGGAATTGGATGGCTGACGATATATGGCTTATCGAAAATCACTGTTGCATTTAGAATGGGTAATTCCCGCATTTCAAGCGATTTAATCGTTCAAGCTTTTTCAACGGTAATTATTCTGGGGATTGTTGGAGGGTTATATCCCGCTTGGCGCGCTTCGCGGTTACACCCCATCGAAGCATTACGTTATGAAGGCGGTGGTGGTGGCAAAGTTCATCGTTTACCCATCGGAGGTATGGCTGTGCAAAGCCTATGGCAGCGGACCACCCGCACAATCCTGACACTTACCGTGATAGGCATTACTGTAGGGGCGATCATGGCATTGGAAGGTATGATACGCGGCATGAAAGCAGATATGAATCGCATGTTTATTGGAACCGACATGCAGATATTAATTCGTCAGAGTGATATCGCCGATACCAGCCTGAGTGCTATTGATGAACGCATTGGGGATAAAATTGCCGCGTATCCCGAAGTAAGCACAATCAGTGGAATTTTGTTGACTGCAATCATGATGCCGGATACCGGCGGTTTTTTTATGATTTTTGGCGCAGCGCCAAATGAGCAAGCCATCAAACGATATAAGATAATCGAAGGGAATACCTTGAGTACCAACCGGCAGATAATGATCGGAAAATATATGGCAGATACGCTAAATAAACAGGTAGGTGATACCATCGATTTGATGGGTTCTCGCTTTAAAATCGTTGGTAGATATGAATCGAGTGTTTCTTGGGAAGAGATGGGAGGCGTTTTGACAATACGAGATGCTCAGATATTCATAGGCCGCCCACGCAAAGTAACCATGTATGGTGTAACTTTAAAAGATCCCTCTCAAGCGGAAGAAGTCGTCGAGAAAATTAACCGTGAATTTCCCGAAGTACATGCGACTCTGAGTGGAGAATTTACCAACGATATGCCGGATTTTAAAAATTCCGAAGGAATGATCAGCGTTATATCGATGTTGGCGATTATTGTGGGTGGCGTAGGAGTTCTAAATACGATGCTGATGTCTGTTTTCGAGCGCACCCGGGAAATTGGTGTTTTGCGTGCGTTGGGTTGGCGAAGGCGTGCAATATTAAAGATGATATTGCAAGAATCGGTAATATTAGGTTTATTAGGTGGCGGTGCGGGTATTTTTATTGCATTCCTTCTAGGGTTTTTGATGACTCAAGCATCGGGGTTCGGCGCCGCATTAAAAACATCCTGGGAGCTGGATGTATTCATCAGGGCGATAATGGTTGCTTTCATATTAGGATTACTGGGTGGGCTTTATCCTGCTTTTCGGGCAACGCGGTTATTACCGGTTGAAGCGCTGCGTTATGAGTAAGTTTTTTGCCTGTTATGGATATATCGTTCGCTGATGAGTGAGGCATTTGAAAGGAGAAATTAACTATGAAGCAATTCAATGCACTTCTTTGGAAAGTATTGATGATTAGCATTTTATTGGTTACTGTTTCATGCAGCGGATTGACGGATAAAAAAGCCGTAACACCTGAACCGCTGGATACAGCCGAAGAAACGTCTCCAATAGTAAGCGCAACGGGTGTTGTTAAACCAGCCAAATGGTCAAAATTAAGTTTATCGACTGCTGGATTGGTCGATGAAATATTGGTTGAAGAGGGGGAAGCCGTAAAAGAGAATCAAGTCTTGTTGCGCCTGGAAGGAAGAGAGGAGCTTCTTGCTGCTGAATTAGCTGCTCAAACGGTTGTGATAAGCGCCACACAGTCCCTGGATGATTTATATGCCAACAATGAGCTGCGAAAAGCTGCACTGCTGAGTACGATAGCCAGTTCCGGCGATGCAGCCCGCCAGGCTCGTTATCATTTGGATAATTACCTGCTGCCAATGACATTAAAGGGATTGAGCTCGATTGAAGCAGTGGAAGTATCTAAGGAAAGGTATATAAAAGCCTGGGCTGCTTATGAGCCTTATATGAATGAACCGTTTAATAATGAGAAGCGAAAGGATTTAAAAGAAAAAATGGAAATGGCGCAAAGCGATTACAACCAGGCAGTGCGCCACTTGAATTACGAAGTTGAGTTGAATCAGGCTGAAGCAGCCTTTGCTAAAGCTCAAGCCGATTATGAAAAAGTAAAAGATGGTCCTGATCCAGATGACCTGGCGCTGGCAAAAGCATTGCTAGAACAGGCTAATGCCAATTTGTCAGCAGCAAAATCAGCATTGGAAGACCTGGAATTTAAAGCACCTTATGATGGCGTTATCAGCGAGATATCTATACGAGAGGGGGAATGGGCATCGCCGGGTATTCCAATTATGGCAATTGCAGATTTGGCACATTTACGTGTTGAGACAACTGATTTAAATGAGATCGATGTAGCCCGATTAAAAGTTGGAAATCACGTTGAGGTCACATTCGACGCATTACCCGATGTTGTAGTGCAGGGAAAAGTAACCCGAATTTCGCCAAAATCTTCAGAAGGTTCAGGAGTCAACTATACGGTGATCGTTGAATTGAATGAAATTCCCGAGCAGCTTCGCTGGGGCATGACCGCCTTTGTTGACATTGAGGTATCAGATTAGGAAGGCAAATTCTATGACCGAAGAAAAACGCTGGCTTGTTGAGACTATCGATCTGACTCGTATCTATGGCGATGGTGAAGAAATTCGAGCTTTGGATCATGTAAACTTACGAATAGCTTCCGGGGAATTGGTGGCTGTTATGGGTCCCAGCGGGAGCGGTAAAAGCACATTACTTAATGTTATCGGTGCTCTTGACAAGCCCACCAGCGGTAAGGTTCTAATCGAGGGAGTTGATCTGGCGGAAATTAAAGATAAAGATCACTTTCGCGCCAAAACGGTGGGATTCATGTTTCAATTACATAACCTGATTCCCACACTTACTGCCCGTGAAAATGTAGAAATCCCAATGATGGGTTATATTAGCGCATCAGCACGGCATAACCGTTCGAAACTCCTCTTAGAGCTGGTTGGATTAGGTGACCGGATGAACCATCTTCCAGGGCAATTATCGGGCGGGCAGCGCCAGAGGGTGGCAGTTGCTCGTTCTCTGGCGAACGATCCCCGCCTGGTATTAGCAGATGAGCCGACTGGCAGTTTGGATACAATTGCCGGGCAGGAATTAATGAGATTGATCAATGAATTAAATCAAAGCCAGGGAACTACCTTCATCGTTGTCACCCATGACCTTGCGGTTGCTCAACAAACCCGCCGGGTTTTAGTGATGGCAGATGGAAAGATCGTCCGGGAAGATATAATCGGTTCGCCCATTGAAGAGGATTTAAAGATGTGGCGCCATTCTGAACTGGGTAAACGGATATTGGCTGGGGATGAGAAAACATTAGAACGATTTAAAATCGATCGGAATCAAAAAGAAGCGCTGGCTGAATTATTATCTTTTGCAAATGGCAATGTAAGAGAACAATAATATTGTGACGGCTCACCCAAGTTGGCTGTGTAGATCTAAAAATATTCTATATATTTCAGGGAATATCAAGAAATAAAAACTGGAGTCCCCATCCCTTTTTGTTCCCAATCGGCGCGGGATTTTATCGGGGTATTGAAGGTAGGCGTTGTCCATCGAAACAACCATTTTGCGTCTTCATTGCGCATGTTGATACACCCATGACTCATCTGAATGCCGAAATTATTATGCCAGTATGTGCCATGGAACGCCACGCCCGTTGTATGGAAAAAGCAAGTCCAGGGTACACCAGGGAGTGAAAAACGGTCGCTGTTATCATCATCTGGGTTACCGCTCACACTCCCCATATGTTTATTGGGCATTTTTGAAAAGATATGAAATTTCCCTTTCGGTGTATCGGTAGGAATTCCATTTTTCGATGGCAGACGGCTGTGAATGCCGGTCGATACCCGGGTGGAAAAAACCACCTCATCATATTCGTACGCTTTCAATGTTTGATAGCCGATGGATACTTCGATCTTTTTTTTACCGATGGGTACATCGGCTGAAAGGGGAGAAATTTCTTCGTCGGGGATCGGTCTTAAGTGTGCAGCAGGTAAATAATAACTCAGTGTGTCGGTCAGTTCCGAGGTGATCTGGTACCAGGGGTTCCGGTCTGGACCTTCCACAATGCCGGTAATCCAATGGGTAGTCGAATAATATATAGGTGCTGACTCCCATAATTTCCAATGATCTTTTAATTCATAAGCTGGCGTATACGGAACGGTTACTTCTGCCAATACTCCGCTTTCGGGAACATAACTTAGCGGCTGGTTGAGTTGAACTTTTACTTTTTGGATGTGTGCACTGTGAATATAACCTCCCCAAACACGATACCAGAGAGGGTTGTATGAAGGTCCGTGTGGCGAGATCACCTCTTCATACACATGGATTATTTGATCCCGGTAACGTTTGCCGATGATTTCACTTTTATCGTTGGGTTCAGCATGAAGATCAATCTCTTTAACAGCGATTCGCACAATTTCACCATACCCCTCCATTTCATAGTAAGGGAATATGGGTGAAAATGCCAGGGTTCCTAATGCAAGCCCGCTTATCTTTAAAAAATTCCGCCTAGAGATTCTGCTTTTCATAGATTGTGGATTATACCTGAAAAAACCAGGTTAAATCCATTACAGGAGATGATTCCACCCCAAATTAATAATCTTTTTTGTGAAAGTTTGGGGTTATCAATCCGAGCTGTCGTGCTTTTTCAATGGCTGCTGCTCGATTGCTTACCTCTAAGCGGAGATATGCTTCCGAAAGTAAATTTCTAAAAGTCGAATGAGCGATATTCATTTTCTGAGCGATTTCCTCTGTACTTGCATCGGGGTAAGCCGACGAGAGGGCGAGAGCTTCCATTTGGCGGGAGGTTAACAAATTACTTACACTAGATTCCCGGGTTTTATTGATCTGCTTAAAAGCAAAATCGCTAAGGATAACGCCTCCACTATAAATACAAC
>JAAZNS010000090.1 GCA_012798185.1 Chloroflexota bacterium
AATCTGGGTGAGCTGGGCAGCATCCAGTCGGGAACGCCCTAATCCGGTTGGAGCGCCGCTTTTGCAGGATGTGGCATAAACCTCACCCGTTAGATATACGCTGATATCGTCGCAAAAACCTGCAATACCACCTTCGCGATGCCAGGCGAGTGCAATACCATAGGATGCGCCGCTGCGACCAGATATGGCTTCAATGTAAACTAACCGCGCCCATTCTGCGATCATCCTTTTTTCTGAAAGAGTGGGTTTTTGAGTTCCATTTCCCGTAAAAATAACCTTGCCTGCTGGGGTTTCTGCTTGAAACGGAAAAAACGATTCGGCGAAATATTCAAAATCTGCCTGGCGTTCCTCAGAATTCAAGCTGGTGGCGATCATCGGCGCGTTGCATTCACCAAAAGCTACTCCTTTGTCGCCGATCAGGGCTGACTGGCAATAGTCATCGAGAAACTGCCAGGCAATGATCGGATTTCCCACCTGGGGCACCGGCGCAGAAACAAGCCGTAATATATCTCCCGATTCATCCATGTGGTAAGTGTATTGGTCTTCACCTACCTGAAAGATCACTTTATAACCGGGGATCTGCTTTTTTGAGCAAGTTGCACCCTCCAGGGCGATTTCAAGACAACTATCCTTCCAGGTGCGTTTTTCCAGGCTGGCAATGGCAACCTGGTTTTGTCCCAGGTGCAGCTGCTGCGCTAAGGTCTGCCCTATCATCAAAACTGCTTCGGGGACAGGCTCTTCGGTAGGAGTAGCCGCGGGGGTGTTCGTTTTACTGGGCAGCGCGGAAGGCGATGCCGGGAGTGTTGGTGTGGCTGTTGATGCCGGAGAGCAGGCAGCCAGAATACTCAAACTCAGAACACACAGGGTTTTTAGTAGGATTTTCATAGGGATATTTTAACCAATTATTGTGAAAGCAGCATGAATGTTTGGTTGTTATTTCTTGTTTTTTCTCTGCCTTTGTGATTGATGCAGTGCATTTTTAGATCAGTCACTATGCTGGAGAAAAAAACATCCGCATTATTGATGGATAAAGAAGTATCCTTCGTTGGCTTTGAAATCTTCGCGGCTCAAAACAAGCGCTCAGTTAACAATCCGCTTCCTGAGCTTGTCGAAGGCAATAAAGGTGTAAGTTTATTTTCATATTAGGAAGTCGGTACTTTATCGAGATAATGACTTATAATCGAAATTGAATAAAAAGATATGATTAACTTGCTACCTGCCGTTTTACCGGGCAGCAATTTATAAACACCAGGAAATCTCGATTATAAAAAATGGAGGAAGCATGGCTGACCTGACCAGAAAAGAAGTAATCATGATTTTAGCGACCACGACCAATGCCCGGCTGGCTGGCGTGGACCTTTCTGGATTGGATTTAAGCAGTTTGAATTTCGCAGGAGCAGATTTAATCCGCGCTAATCTTTCAGGTGCTAATCTTAGCAACGCTTATATGCGCGGCGCTCATATCGAAGATGCTAATTTGGAAAGAACTCTTTTAATCAACGTAAATCTCAAAGAGGCATCTCTCAAAGGATCGAATCTGAAAGGCGCAGATTTGACAAATGCAAACCTAACCGACGCTAATTTATTTGGAGCGGATCTTTCTGGGGCAAAAATGGCTGGCGCTAAAGGAGTAGTCCGTTAATTTATTCATCGGAGCAGATTTGAAACCTGTCCCGCCACCTCTATTTGCCAATATTTTCTGTTGGAGAACCTGCCCAACGCATGGTTTCTGTCGTTTCGCTTTCCTGCTCGTCCATGTTTTTTTTGAATTTTTGTTCCTGAGCATAACGGGGAGAATATAAACGGTATCCGCCAAATGATACTGCCGCTTGCTGTGAAACGCGGTTAAATACCACTCCTAAAATCGGGGCATTGACCATTTGCAGCTGTTCCACCATTGTGCGGACAGTATCCTCCCGGGAACGACCTGGTCGAATAACAATAACTACAGCATCGACCAATGGTGCCAGCGTAATCGCATCTGCCATAAAAAAGGGCGGGCCATCAATGATTATTCTATCTACAGTTGTTTCGAGGGTCTCGAATATACTTTTCATTTTATGAGGGTTGATATTTCCTGGCGCCCCTTCCAAGGCTTTTCCTCCCGGTAAAAGGACAATTCGGTCATCTTTCCAGGTGGTTAATACGTTGAAAACATCGGTTCTGCCTGAAATTACTTCGCTTAATCCGCTTAAATTAGGCGTTTCCATGAAGAAATTATTATCATTGCGGTGCAAATCGGCATCCACCAGAGCGATTTTTTCTCCAGATTGCGCCATAACCAATGCGAGATTTCCCGCAACTGTTGTTTTACCTTCTGCTGCTTCGGGGCTAGCTAAGAGGATACGCTTTAGGGGTGTTTTTGAAACAAGCTGCAAGCGGGCATTCAGTGCCCGAAAAGATTCTGATACCGGCGTGCGCGGGTGGTTGGCAGCATATGCCCAGGTTTCTTTCTCTTTTCCCATATCGACGATAATTCCCAAGAGGGGCAAATTCAAGGCGCGCCGTACGTCTGCCGGGGTTTTTATGGTGGTATCCAAATTTTCTAATAACAAGGCAGCGCAGGCGCCTAATAACAACCCAAAAGCGCTGGCAATCAGGATGATTGCTGGTTTGTTTGGACCAACTGGTTTAACGGGCAGCGCAGCAGCTTCGATAATGCTCAAGGTATTGGAGGCGCCGCTGCGCGTGGAAGCCAGAAGTTCGGTGTAATTGTTTTGTAATGTAGCGAGTTTGGCTTGTAGTGCTGCGATTTTTTCCTGCGCAGCAGCAATATCACGTGCACTGTTGAGATTGCCTAGCTGCTCCTGGGCTTGGGTTAATTCTTGCTCGGTTTGCTCGATATTTATCTGAACTGCAGAAAGTTGTTGTTCGATGAATGCACTGCTGGACGATCCGCCTGCCGATTGAGCAGATGGGCTTTGCAGAATTAGTTGATTGGCTAATTCATTCGCAACAACCTGCGCTCGCTCTGGACTGGTATCCAACACCTTGATTTCAATGAATTGGCTGCCCGATACGCGCTCGATATTAAATTCCGGTAATTCTTCTAATCCTAAAGCCGCTTTAGTCGCGTTGATCATGGGATCGCGCTGCGCCAATGTCACGTACATATCTGCTAATTGCTGCCCCAAATAAAAATCTCTGTCGTTGGGATTGGGATCAGTGATCGCCCGGCCTACCATTAATGTGGTTTTTGCCTCGTAAATAGGTGGTTGGTTGCGCACGATGAAGTATGAAGTGATCGAAGAAACGATCAGTGCGATTAATAACAGCCACCACCATTTTACGAAAGGAAACAATATTTCGTTAAGTTTCATCTTTATAATTTCTTCCTTGTACTTTGAGTCTTGAAATGATTATCAATCCGATAAATCAGAATAATTGCATCCAAAAAGCATTATATCAATTTTACTCCTCATAGCCTGATTAAGATTTGCTGTAACGCGTACACGAAAGTAAAACCTTACCCGCACTGGCTGGGTGATAACGATTTATTGGCTGTTTTTATAGCTTCGTGATATACCGCCTCCAATTGAGCCGCAGCGCCATCCCATGTGTGATGCGTTTCAACATAGCAGCGTCCCATTTCTCCCAGGGCTTTTCTTTTTTGCGGATTTTGCAGCAAAGTGATAATGATGGATGCCATTTCTTCGGCTGATGCGGCAACTTCCAAATCGACACCTGCTCTAGTGTTCAATGCCGAGACAGCCTGCGGGGTGGCTACCACTGGAGTGGCGCATGCCATGGCTTCTAATACCTTATTCTGGATGCCAGCGCCATAAATGACCGGAGCTACTGCCATAGCAGCTGTTTGGATATAGGGGCGCATATCCTGAACTTCGCCGGTAACTTGGATGGCGGGGTTGCGCATCAAATTTTTTACCTGCCCGGGTGGGTCTTTACCAGCAATAACCAGCTTCGCCTGAGGATGCTGGGCAAGCACAAGCGGGAAAACCTTTTGGGCAAAATACAATACCATGCTGGTGTTGGCGTGATAACTCATCTTACCGCTAATCACCAGCGTGTCGTGCTGCCTGTTCTCGAATTTGCCTGGTGAAAAAAATTCCAGGTCGACTCCGTTGGGGATGACTGTTATTCGATCATCCCGCAGCAGCTCCGTTGTATTTTGGTAGGGGTGAATATCCGCTTGCGCTGCAAGTAAACAAAAAGCCTCTTTATCTTTAGGCGAAGTGACGATAACTTTTTCGAATTGGGATAACAGCCAAGCCTCATACCGCTCTGTACGTCTCAGCTCAAAACGGGTTATCCAGCGGCTGAGTTGACGCGTGCTTTGCTGTGCAGCCTGGCGGAAGAGGTGGCTGATCGAATCCACACTATCCCACACTACCGGTTGAATAAACTGGTTATTAAAGCCCGATAATTTAATGTAAAGCCCATAGCGAACGCCGCGCAGGTGTTCCACGTGGACTATATCGAAACCTGGCTTATCTTTATTTGATACTATTCGTTTTTGCACTGATTGCGCCAGCATAGGCTGCCAGGAATATACTGATTGAAGGGGTGAACTTCCCAACAAGGCAACCAGACAATTGCAAAATGATTGCGACTTGCCAATAGGGAAAGCGATTACTTCCTGGCAATATGGTTTTAGGGCACTTATTTCTTGTTTTTCTTTATCGTTTACCCATAATGTGGCTACAGTCACTTCATGCCCGCGTTTAGACAGGCTGCGGATGAACTGATAAGGGCGCACCCGTACCAGATTAGGCATATATGGCACAATAAAAAGGATTTTCATCGTTGGCGCAACCTGATTATGGCTATCAAGATCATTAATACCACCAGAGCAGGCGTCAGACTTAATGCCACCAGGATCACCTCATCATACTCGCTGTAGATGGAGCCGGGCGGCGGAGGGATGCGCTGCAGCAAAGGATTTGGGGTAGACGAGGGAATCGGGGTTGGTGTTGATAGAATAATTTCAAGCGTTGCTGTCGGCGTGGATGAAATTTCGAGTATGGGTGTTGCTTTGATTTGAGGCGCCGATGAAGTTGCCTGCGCATACCAGACCCGGTATAAACCCTGGTCCGATTCCCATAGATGAGCTGCTTCTCGAACGAACCAGACCAAATGTACACGATTTCCGTTTCCGATTGCAAGGCGCGGCCATTCGGGGGCGTCGCCGGTATAGGCAGCAACGACCACGGGGGTTGACCAATTTTCTCCATCCCAGGTCAGGTGCAGCAGCGCCAGTTCTGTCGGACTGGCTGGATTTCTGCCAACCCCCGCAAAGTGAATTACACCAGCGCTATCGGTTGTCATGGTGTAATCATCCAGGGTGGTGTTATAGATCGACCAGCCGCCTAAAACGCCTGGAATCTGCTTTACTTCCGACCAGGAATTTCCCTGGTCGGCCGATACCCGGTATTCCATCACGTCCAGCACTGTGTTAAGCCAGACTGTTACCAATTGCCCTTTGCCATCCAAACCAATCGTGATGTTTTTGGCATTTTCATCTTCACCGGCGATTTCTTGTGGTATATTCCAGGTTAACCCGCCGTTGTTGGATGTGACCACTGCTACCGAGGTGGGATTGTTTAATTGTCCGTAAGAACCGCCAATTCCCTTCTCGAATACTATAAACAGGTTATTCTGCTGGTCGGATAATAGCTGTGGTTTGGCAACTCCCGACACTCCTTGAGAAAATTCGTAACTCTCCGTCCAGGTTGCGCCGTTGTCGGTGGATCGGCGGTAATACAGGTGATAGCAAATATCACATTCGGCGCTGGGAGCATTTTCGGTGTAGAGCAGGTGCAGCATTCCATACCGGTCTTGTGTTAGATCAGAAAAATATGCTACCTGATCGCCGCTTATCAAATTACGCGGAGACCAATAGGCTGCAAGCGCAGCAAAGGTGGAAGGAGCATTCGTATAATAAATATTGACTCCCCGGTAGGTTAAGTGCAGCCGGTTGTATGCGTCAATATATAGGGATGGACGCGTCGCTTCGGAACCTCCGGATTGGGCAATTGCTCCAATATCATTGGGAGAAGCCCAGGATATGCCGTCTTGGCTGTTGGTATACATGACCACATCAAATCCGCTGGCATCTTGGGTGCTGCCCGATTGTGATGTACTTGCCCAAACTACATGCACACTGCCTCCAGCGCCGGTAGCTACATCCGGGAACCAGCTCTTGACCATCGGGTTGGATAATGAGACGGGTTTAGACCAAACAAGCGGCGTTTGAGGGGTAACCGAAACAGAAAGAGGTGTTGGTGTGTGAGATTGGCTGAAACCCGGTTCAGGAATCGATAAAAGACAGGCAGCCATTATTGCAGTGATTGACAACAAATAAAAACGATTGATTACATGTTTTTTGTTTTTCATATCCTGTATTTCCCAATTTCCAGTTACTCCTCAGCCGGTCAGGGTGAGTTTCCACAAAAACCTGAGCAGTTGAATATTTATCGAAGAAAAACCGATTAGATAAATAAATCTGTTCAGGGTTTCACGGCGAACACGGTAACTTTGGGTGATTCGAATACCGGCTTGAGCCAGGAACATGCCGATGGGTTATACTCTCCCAATGCCTGTTCGGCAGGACCGTAATAAATATAATCCACGCTAAAAGACGAGATGATTTCCCGCCTGGAAGCATCATCGTATTCTGAGGAAAAAAAGTTCTTCACCATGCGGGATTTTTCATAGTAATTGAGAGTCTGCGCCCAATGGGCAAGAAAAGCATATGCACCGGTCATTGCAGGGATGTATGCACCAGTGGTTTCCGAGCTCAGCACAATGCTGTCTGGTGATGCATTGGCTTCCAGCCATTTCATGGCAGCAATATCTTGCTGGTATAAATAATACGGGTAATTATGACGGGAAAGGTCAACAAAGCGCCAGGCGAGTAAATATAGGTTGGTGGGCAGAACTGCTAAGATCAGGGTGATGCCCAGGAACGTGCGGTAATCGCGGTGAAGCCATTGCTCGACCTTTGGCGCAATATGTTGATATACTGCGCGGGTTGCCAGGATGGCGATGGGCGCCTGCCAGCCGTTGAGCATATGGATTTGAAAGTCGGTGGGAATATAAATAAAAAAGAAATTAAAAATAAACCAAGACCATAAGAATAGGCTGTTATTATCGGACGTTTTCAACCGCCATGGTTTTTCCCATAAAAAATTGAAAATCACCAGGATAAAGCCGATACCCATGAGAATTGGTAGGTGAAACAGGTTTGGTGTGTAGACTCCGGCGTTAGCAAATTGAGCCAGTACTTGTTCCCAAAGCGGGTCGAGCCTGGTGAGGATCACCGAATAGAGCGCCGGCCACCAGGAGATTATGCCGATGATCACCAGACTTTTTACCAGATAAGGAGAAATTTGCCGGTCGCGTAAAGAGACGACTAGCGTATAGCCGCCCAATATGCCGTACACCAGCACCAGGTCATAAGCATGCTGCCACCCCAGAAAAAGTGCCACTAATCCTGCCCAAAACGAATAACTGAGTTTATTGGCTGCCTGCCCGCGCAACATCAGGTCGAAAATAAAGATGTATAGCGCTGCAGCAATGAAATGCGGGTAGGCTAAGATCCCCAAAAATGTATTGGGTTCTGCCACATAGAGGTCTAAGGGAAAGAGCAGTTCGCCTTTAGTAAGTGTGTATTTCAACACTACCAGAATCCACCCCAGCCCTGAACCAAGAGCAGCCACTAAAAATGCTGTTTTCCGCATGGCGATATCTTTGATAAACCAGGCGCATACCCGATAAAGCAGGAGCAGGAATAAAACCGCAGAAACGATTCTTAATATCTGGAAAACACCTGCAAAACCCAGCCCTAATATTCTGCCCAATCTTCCCATACCCCACCAAAGCAAATTGAAAAAAATCGCCCGGTTTGGTTCAGGGGTCAGTTTGTTTGCTGCAAGAGGTGCATGAGCCAGCTCGCGCATCCACGAGAAATATTGCCCATGATCAGGCACGTCGAGCATAATTCCCATGAATTGCTTATCGGCAGGGGCAGAGAAATAGCCATACAAATATGGCAGTGTGGTGAGGAATAATATGATCAGGATAACACCGGTGACAAACCAGCGTTCTGAGCCGGGATTATTTTCTTTTAATTGTGAATCTGAAGTCCTCATATCAACCGGATGATTTTAAGAATCGAGCTTATTTGGGATGGGTGTCATTCGCTGGCGCCACCCCCAAATTACCCAAATGAGCATAAGCAAAATAAAAAGAGGCGCCAGGCTGGCAACCCCTTGCAGCCCGAAAATTGTCCCCAAGTTGCGGGCGATATTTCCCTGTGCCCAATTTGGCAGGGCATATTCCAGCAAGGGATTCTTGATCGTATCAGGCGGAAAAGCCTGCTCTGCGAGGGTCAATCCCCAAACCGCGGTCCATGACCATACCAGGGAAATGGCGAAAGCAATTATTACCCAAATGTTTCTTCTCCATCTGTTGAAGAAGAATACTGATGCCAAAACCATAAAGGGCATTCCCGGCAAAAGATAACGGGGACCTACAGCGAAACCACCCCACCACATGATCGATGAGATGTTAAATAAAAAGATGATCATGGTAGAGGCGAGCGCTGCCCAAAATTCCACCCGGTAAACTCTGGTGGCATACCATACCCAAAATCCAGGAAAACAAACCAGCAGCCAGGGTGAGAGCAGAAACAAACCGCGGAAGGGACTGAATGTAATTCCCCATAGCGCATCCAAATGGGGCAGGGTCAGACTCATGAAACCGGTATGGTGTTGTGTTTGCCATAATTCCGATTCGCTGTAGCCCAGTTTTAACGGGCTGCCAAACACAGCATTGTTATATGCCAACCATCCAGCAGCCACCAGTGCACCGCCCAGCAGAAACCAGCCCAGTTTTGGCAGGGAATGCTCTCTTGCCAACCGATAACTGACATAACCTGATAGGATGACAACTATCAAAATCGCAGGATATTCGCTGATAAAGGCATACCCCAAGAGGAATCCAATGACCAGCAGGCGTTTTGCTGATGATATTTGTTTGGCACCGATTGCCAGGGTGAATGCGGTAAATAATAATGCTGCGCTCAATTGGTGCCCATAGAATGCGCCTGAATAGGGAAAAGCTGGTGTAAGCAGACTGTAAGCTATTGCAACGAGCAAGCGGATAGGCAGTGAAGAGGTAAACCACCCGGCAGCACGGAACAGTAGCACCCCTAAAACAGCCGAGGGCAATACGGCAGCCACAAAAGTAAGCACAACTTGAGCCAGTGCAAAGCGCACCTTTTGCTCCAGCACGCCGGTGCCTCCTTCCCGTAAGGTGGCTTGGAAAGCTGCACTGTCCGCCAGCCGGCTGGTTAAGGATTGAAGCACAGGCTGGTCGAGAAATGTTTTTAACCCTGCATAAACCGGAATGCCCAGGAATGCTGCTCCGGGGGCTTTGTCGCTGTAATAATGCCCGTCCACTTTGGCGTAATCTACCGTATTGGCGACGTATTTATCGATTTGGAATGTGCCGTCTTCCACCACTGCTACAACCATGTCGATACGGGAATTCTGGTTGGGGTCTGCCCAGCGTGGGAAAAAGTAAGCGTAACATAACACTAGGGTGAAAAAAATGGCGATTTCGGCAGCAGTTGTTTTATTTCTCATTTGATTTATTGATACCATACACTGCATCCAGCGGCTGGCAAGCTTGCCTGTAATCATACTTCTCAATGATGAGCTTTCTGCCATTCCGCCCTAATTCTGTGGCGAAATCTGGATGGTTAAGTAAGTGCAGCACCGCCTGAGCAAAATTATGCGGATTATCGGCGATCAGGAGGTGCACACCCGGCTCCACTGCAATACCCTCGCAGCCCAGCGACGTGGTAACAATCGGTAAACCCTGCGCTAAGGCAGTAAGGATTTTGACCCGCATCCCGCCGCCAGCCAACAATGGTACTACCATGACACCGGTTTTTTTTAGATAAGTTGTTGGATCGGCGACATAACCAGTCACATTGATCCCGCTGCCGTTCTCATTCAGAGACAGCAGCTCCTGCGGCGGACGTGTTCCCAAAACGTCGAACTGAACTGCCGGTTTTTCCGCTTTAATGAGGGGGAAAACCTGGTTAATAAACCACAAAACGGCATCGATATTAGGCTGCCAGTACATAGTGCCGATATGCAGAATATGGCTGGCGTCGTTATCCCTGGTGATATATTCGGTTTCATCGGTATCCACAGCAATGGGAATCACTGTGACCGGCTTGGTTTTCTGCCCTGCTGAATGCATGGCTTGCTGGAGTGCTGCTTTATCTTCATGACTGACTGATAATATCCCATCAAAATCCAGGCATATTCTGCCTTCGTATTGTTTCAATAATTGCCAATCGCGCCCTAAAATCCATCGTCGGGGTCCCTGAGGCATGGTTTCCCATAAACGTTTATAAAGCAGCCACAAGGCATTGTGAGCGTCTAAAACCCGCCGTGCATTTTGCACCTGCCAGGCATATTGCGCCATATTCAGCTGGTCGGCGTGGACGAGGTCGAAATTTTCACGGCTGGTTATCGAATCGATCAGGCGGCGCATAGCGGAACGGTCGTCGCGTACCATCATCCAGGGTTGACCGCTCAGCAGGCTGCGGAGCATCGCGGCTGCATCGGGGATCATACCGCGTACCATTGGGGTGGTGTAAACGCGGCAATAGCGGGACAATACATGAATATCCCTAGATTGATCGCCGCGCACAAAGGAAACCAGGGTAAGCGAGTGTCTTGCCGCCAGATATTTGATCACATTCCAGGTTTTTACTTTGGGTCCGCTGTCGGGCGGGTATGGCAAAACCTGGGTCAGCAACAGCACATTCATCGCATCGATATTCTACATAGACCAGAGGGATATTAAAAGCCGGCGGTAATGCCTGCCTTTGAGGGATTCTTCGTTTTCGCCGCGCAGGATTCTTGATATCCCAGCTAGTATTACCCGAAGCAAGCTGCCCAAGAATAACACACCTTTATATAAACAGGTTGTCCACATCCCATAATGCTTACGGAAGAATCGAATCCTGCTGCGATATAAGTGCAAGAAAGTTTCTTCTTTTACTTGGCTGCTGCTGCCGCCCCATAAATGGACAGCACTGGCGTGAGGAATATAGCGAACCAGCCAGCCGGCCTGCTTTAACCGGTAGCAAAGATCTATTTCTTCGGAGAACATGAAGAATTGCTCATCCAGCAGTCCGATTTGATCGAGGGCTTCTTTACGCAGGATCAGGCAGGCACCCATGACGGCATCCACCGGATGGGAATCAGTCATATCCCAATAGGTCATGCGGTATTTGCCAAAGGTGCGGCTGCGGGGGAAGAAACGGTCCAGCCAGGTAAGCTGCCAAAATTCGGTCAGCAGGGTGGGGAAGGAGAAACAGGACCTTTGCAAACTGCCATCTTCGAAAAACAGACGGCAGCCACCAGCGCCGGTATCTGCATGAGCATCCATGAATTGCACCATATTCGTAAGAGCTTCCTCATGGACAAAGGCGTCGCTGTTGAGCAGCAATAAATACCTGCCTTGCGCCTGGCGAATACCTTGGTTATTGGCTTTGGCAAAACCATAGTTAGCAGGGTTTTCTATGAAGCGGGTTTGAGGAAAGGATTGCCGGGCAGCATCGACACTTTCGTCGTTGGAGTGGTTATCTACCACAATGACTTCCATGGTGAGTGACCTCTGTGCGTTGTAAACGCAGCCCAGGCATTTCAAAAGCAGGTCGCGGGTATTCCAATTGACGATTATGATGGAAAGGTCGAGCATAGCAGCAGATTATTGGGCAGGTTTGATGCTGAAGTTTTGAGGAGTAAGCAGCAGGGCTTGCTGAGGGGTCATTTCGATATATCCAAGGCGGCTGCCATCCTGCAGGTTCAGCCAGTTTGTCTGATCTACAGATTGGTTGAAAGGCAAAATTTCATCATCCACCAGAACTATCGTAAACATACCCTGGGCATCTGTTTTCAATCCCAAATCGCGGGGCGAAATGGAAGTCGATTCAGCCTGGGTGGGATTGCCGGCATTGACTTCCCACCGCGATCCGACACTATAGGGGATAAAAGAGTATTCTGGCAGGTAGTATTGTGGAAAACGCCATTGTGATGAAAGAAGCAATGTGCTGTTTGGTGAAAATTCCCGCCTTATTGTTGAAAATATTACCTGGTAATGGGTGTCATGCTGCTGCAGCGTGTCAAAGGTAAGCAGCTTGAGACGGTCATCTCCCAAAGGTTTGGCAGGCGCAAATAGGAACAGACTGGCATTTACCATAATAACAGCTGCCACGATTACCCGTCCCCAGCTTTGTTGATGCCAGTTGAGTTTAACAATGGCTGCCGCAGATAGCAGGAATATTGCCGGCAGAAAAACAAACACCAAACCCTGCTGACCCATGTGGATGAATAGATAATATCCAAGAGTTGGCGCTGCCCAGAGAAAGAAGAACCAAAAATAGGGTTTCTTGAACCAGGTTAGAAGGAAAAGTTTTTTCGAAGATGAACGGTGTTGCTGCCAATTATCGACCAGCAGCCACGCCCAGGCAGATATTGCCAGCAGGCTGACCAGCCCCCATCCATAAAGGGTATACATCACCAGCTTGCGCAGATTACGCATTAAACCCCAGGTACCGCCGGTGAGGATGGCAGTGGTGGTGTTGAATGCAGCGGTAAATGCCCCCATCACTTCCAAATATCGAGAAAGTCCCCCGGAAAGCTGGATGAGTGGAATACACCAGGCAAAATCGATTGCTACCAGCACAGCCAGAGCGGTCAGCCCTCGCCTCCAGCCAAGCTGCCATCCGCAATATAATGCCAGCGGGGCAAGAAATAGTTCGGTTTGAGGGCGCAGCCCTCCGGCAATTCCCAGGCAGATGGCAGCTGGAATTGCCCAACGGGGTTTTCCGTGCAGTACCTGGGTTAGCATCGTAACGCAAAGGAGAACAATGAAAGCATCCAGGGTATGGGGCAAGGCAATCTCACCATAAAATAAAAAGAGTGGGCTGGAAAGTAAAAATAACGCTGCCCAAAAACCGGTTTGACGATCGAAAATGATTACGCCAAGAAAATAAATGGCTGCAACTGCTAACGCGCTGCTTACCGCGCTGATAACCACCAGGGAGGTTTGCGGGTTATGAAAGATGCCATTCACCAGGCGGGCGAAATATACATAGACGATATAACCCGGCACATGCGGCTGACCGGCAGCGACATCGAATTTACTTAGCGAAAGGGCAAAATTGATCGAATCCCAATGATAGAGAATATGCCACTTCACTGGCAGATGAAGCAGCAAGCTCCATAAAAATAAGAGGCTTACCGCCAGCGTATCTCTTTTCATTTTTTCACCAGGTAATATAAGCCGGCTGCGCCGCCCAGGAATATCCAGGTGAAGACGGCGTTATCAAAACCAGTGATGGTTTGATTATAGGCGAATGGCAGAACCCAATCTCCCAGCATCATTGCAGCCAGGGCGCCAATAGCGCCTCCCAACGCTGCATTAGCATACGCCTCTTCGAAGTTGCGCTGACCGTTCAATTGGCGTCTCAGCCAAAAAGCAATAGTGATGAATACAGCGAAAATCCACAAAAATAAACCTAATCCGATAAAACCGGTTTGCGATAGGACATCAAAGTAATTGTTATGGGTTGAACGGGCTTCTTGGGGATGATAGGTCATGTAATAAATGGCATAGCCGGCAGGTCCAACCCCCAAGAGAGGGTGTTTTAGTGCAAGATCGAAATTTTGCTGCCAAAGCAGCAGCCGTTCATCACTGCCCTCGTTGATATTCGCCACGATTATACGCTGAAACAAGGCGTTGAAATGAAATGCGACAACAATCAAGCCAATCACACTGAACGCAGCGAAAAGTTTACGAGAGCGGAAAAAGGTGATGACTACACAGGTGACGCCCAGAGGCAGCCAGCCTGAGAGCCAGATTGTCTCCATCACAAGGGTCCAGTAAACCATGAGCGCTAAAAGCCCTAAAAGGGCAGCACGGGTTAATTTCGAAAGGCGCTCGTCGAAAAGCGCCATCGCATAAGCCATACCGCCCGACCAAGCAGCAAATAAGCCTCGTGAGCCATTAAAATAAAAACGATAAATGGGCAGATTAAGAACATTCCCCAGAGAGACCACGGTTCCCAGGAAGATGATTGTCCAGGCGATGCGCTCTAGCCAGGCTACATCTTTGATCTGGTTGGCTGTAAAGAGCGCCACGAGGGGAAGCAGTATGATAATTGCCAGGGCAGCTAATTGCACTATCGGGAATGATTTCCAAATTACCAGCAAGGGATCGCGGGCAGCAATACTCCAAAAATAAGCCAGCAGGGCGACCCCGATAAAAGCCAATATTGGCTTTTGAATTGGGGTGGAAATTAATTTCGTTTGCTTATCACTCAATAATTGAAGAATCCATAACCCCACCAAGACAAGGCTGAGCAGCAGACTGATCACGATACGGCTTTGTGTGCCGGTTGGCAGGGTGAAAAAATTAACCAAACCAGCAGCCAGCATCACCATGACAATACCCGTTTCATAGCGGCTGCTGCGATAAAAAAATAAACCTGCCAGTAAAATACAGCATCCCGCCAGGGCGTAGCTGGTTATTGTCTCGGATCGATTCGCCAGCCATCCTGCTGCTATTGCAGCCAATATAGCCCCCGCCGTGACAAGTATTTTTAATAGGTATATCCGGTTATCCCAAATGAATTGATATATTTTAAGATACCAAAGGGTAAGGTTCATGATTTTTATTATTTGCTGCAATCTGCTCGATATAATTGCAGAATTGTGAGCCGATTGTGTCCCAATCGTATTGATTGGTAATGGCAATCTTGCCGTTGCGGCTCAGTGAATTTCGCAACGCAGGATCGTTAAGCAGCCGCAGGGTTTGGGAGGCAAAATCGGGTGCAGAATTTGCCAGCAAGATGTCAGAGCCGTCTTTTAAATCCAACCCTTCGGCGCCTTTACGGGTAGAGATCACCGGGGTGCCGATTGCCAGCGACTCGAGGATCTTCAGGCGGGTTCCGCCGCCAATCCGTAATGGCACAATGCTCGCCCAGCTTTGAGCAATGGCAGGACGAATATCATCCAGATAGCCGGAGAAAACTACACCTTGGTGTCCATGGATTTTTTCCAGAGCCACTCCTTGCAGGCTTCCGGTAACGGTCAATGTAACTGCAGGCTGGCTGCGCCTGATCTCAGGTAAAATCTCATCGATGAAATAACTTACCGCGTCAAAATTAGCGTGGTAGGTCAAGGCGCCGGAATAAATCAACGTATTGGGTAAAGGAATGCCAAAATCACCACGGTAATCTTCGAGCGACACACCGTTGGGAATGATCTGTATGGGAGGTAATCGATATTCCGAATTATCCTGCGGGTCAAATTTTTCTATTAGATCCAGCTCGGCGCGTGAGACCACTGTGAAGCCATCGAATTGGCGGCGAATGCGCTTGATGTAACGCACCCATTTCTGCCACATCAGAGCTGTTCTTAGCCGCTGGGCTGGGGCTGCTGCGTTGAGCGATTGTTCGTAAAGTGATGCCAGTTCTGCCTCTTCGATGATTTTCACCATGCCCCGCAGTGGCTGCGCATAGATAGCCATATCCAGTTCTGAGGCAATGACCAATTGATGATTACCTTCCCGGGCGGTTTGAATAATTAAACGCTGCATCTTTTGGTCGTACATATCGATGACCGAGCGCGGCAGGGTTGAAAAATATCCCATGAGCGCGGTAAGCCGGTTAGGTTTAAATGGACGAAAAGGAGTGGTTTTTACTGTGCGGCAGTAGCGTTGTAATTCTGCCATTGCTTGATGGATGGGTTCCCCTGCAGTGAAAGAAACGAGATCAACGGTATGCCGTCTCGAAAGCTGGCGGAGTAAATTAAAGACACGGATTTTCGAGCCGTTATCCGCCGGAAAGGGAAACCAACGCGAAAGAAAAAGGATGTTCAATTCTGTTGTTATTAATACAAAGGAGATTTTCCGAAAGATTCGCTGGCGAAATCCAATAAACCTCTTATCATAGCGGCACGTTGAGGGCGTTTGTAACGCCAGCGTGGTTTTATCGACCAGCTTATCAGGCGTTTTGCGAAATCAAAGAGCAGGGTATTGATCCAGGGTTTTATCCCCGCACGGGTGACCCGTAAAAAGAGCAAACGGTTGCGGGTCATGTAATAATGAACCAGGGGCGATGCCTCCCGGGATTCGGGAGATATTTTGTGCCAAATTTTTGCTTGAGGGACATGCAAAATACGGTGCCCGTTTCGAGCGCAGCGGACGCACCATTCTGCTTCTTCGTAATAAGCAAAGAAGCGGTCATCTAAAAAGCCGGTTTTTTCTGTAATTGACATTTTAATCATCAAGGCGCACCCGCTGACGAAATCAACCGGGCGCGGTGCGGAACCATATTGGCGGTTTTCTATTTCGCCAATGCCAGCCATGCGTGTATCGCCGCGCTGCCAATCGATCTCACCGCCCGCCGACCAGAAGATTTGCGGCTGGTCGTAATAATATATCGATGGCCCGGCAATACCGGCAGTATCGTCGGATTTCAAAGCATCGACTAAGTGCTGTAAAAATAAGGGGTCTACTTCTGTATCAGCGTTCAGCAGTAATGTAAACTCGATGTTTTGGGTGAGCGCGTAGGATAACCCAAGGTTGTTGCCTCCAGTGAACCCCAGGTTGCTGCCAGCTTCTACTAAAAGTGTTTCGGGGTAGCGTGAATGGATTTCACTTTTAAGGTTTCCATCAGCGCTATTATCAACGACCAGGATTTTGTAATTGGCATAATCGATTTTTTGTAAAGATTCCAGACACGCCAAAGTATCCTGGAGGTTGTTCCAATTGATGATAACAATCAAAACAGAAGGGGGATTCAAGATTGTTTGTGGGTTATTATTGGTATTTCGGCGGTGCCGGTGAAGATGGCGGTTCAAGTACCATCAACTGGTCGATTTTATGGCTGCGGTAACGAAGGCGAATCTCAAAAACTCGCAGGGCGGCTTCCAGCTTTATTCGTAATGACATTTTACTTTGCCCAATGCGGCGGTCTTCGAAGTAAATCGGTATTTCCAAAATGCGCAGTCCTAATTTTTCTGCCAAATAACACATTTCAACCTGGAAGATATAGCCGTTCGAGCGCACCATTTCCAAATGCATGAGGCTCAAAGCTTCTGCCCGCCAGCACTTGAATCCGGCGGTGGCATCTTTGGTATGCGTGCCTAGTATCAAACGCACCCAAACCGAATTCGCCCACCAGCTTAAGAACCAGCGTCCCCAGCTCCAACGCTCGTCCAGACGCCCGCCTTCAATATACCGTGAGCCGACCACAACATCGTATTCTGTGATTTCTTTTAGGAAAATGGGGATGTAATTGGGCGAATGAGAGAAATCGGCATCCATTTGAATAAGATAATCAGCGCCGTGATCTATACCCCAGCGAAATCCCTGAATATAAGCAGTTCCCAAACCTTGTTTACCCTGTCGGTGTATGACATGGAAGCGGTTAGGATACTTTTCAACCAGAGAATCGGCGATCTGACCGGTGCCATCTGGAGAAGCGTCATCGATAATGAGTATTTCCAAACCATTGATATTTAAATCGAATAATGCAGCTGAGATAGACGGCAGGTTATCGGCTTCGTTATAAGTGGGAATGACTACCAATGTTTTCGACATGTCAAACCTTCCATGATAATGGCTTATTGTTTATGAAAGACATGGGCAGATTTTGCTGTGTAAATCTATTGCCGGGCAATTTGAGTGTAGATTGTTTCCAGTTCATTGATTTCTTGTACAAGAGTCTTCACCGGCGGGATGCCTGTTTGTAATTGTGAAAGAAGGTTAGGCTCATCCAATAAACGCTGCAATTGGTTTGCCAAACTTTGTGGATTGCCGGGGGAAAATAATAGCCCATTTTCATTGTGCTTTACTAATTCTGCCATACCTCCCAGGTCAGAAGCGATAACAGGCGTACGGTGAGCGAAACATTCCAGAATAATATTAGGGCTGTTTTCGTACCAAAGCGAGGGGATAATCACAACATCAACATTTTGCAGAATACGGGTCAGTTCCTGTCTCTGATACCGCCCGGCAAATTCAATGCGGGGGTCGTCTTGAGCAATTTGACGCAGCTTTTGGGTGTATGCAGGAAAGGGTGTTTCGTCACCATAAATGGATAATTTCAACTGGGCATTTGGTAATTGTTTGACTGCCTCTATTAATACATGTATTCCCTTAAGCTGAGCAATTTGACCCATGTATGCCAGGCGCAGGGAAAGGGAAGGCGTTTTCGATAATAATTCAGGGGCTAATTCCGGAAAATCATGACCTTGACGTGAAAATGTCATCCGCTGGCTCTCAATACCTGCTTGGATAAAAACATCTCCCAGGAATTTGGATGGATAAATGATACGATCGGTATTGTTTAACACAGTTTTTAAGAAATCGAGCCTGGTTTGAATCTGACGGATTTTTTCGGTTTGTTTAT
The DNA here is from genome assembly GCA_012798185.1 of Chloroflexota bacterium. Taxonomy (GTDB): domain Bacteria; phylum Chloroflexota; class Anaerolineae; order Anaerolineales; family UBA4823; genus JAAZNS01. The sequence continues at coordinate 18,467 of JAAZNS010000090.1, forward strand.
GCCAATAGGCATTCATGAGGCTGGGGAAAATTTTCCCTGGCAAACGATAACGGCGGCTTGTTTCACCAAGGCAGCGGGCGCAAGTTTCGGGGTTGACCGGCAACGTGGAAAGGCTGCCATCGCTGCGCTGCAAGGTGATACGCGGGCAAATGAACCAAAAATCAGTCAGGGTGACTACTGAAGGCGTATTTTGATTGCGAGCTGCGATGAGCGTGCTTGCGCTGAGCAGGTATCCGCCGATCAGATGGAAAATATCTGGATTTTCTTGGCGCAGGATGAGTTCCAGTTGTTCACCGATCCAGGGATTATTATATTCAAATATCGTGCGGTTGGGGACTGCCGATAAGTCGAATGATAACCGCCGTACTATGATCCCCTGATAGTTATCTTCCTGCCATAACGCACCACTTGTTGGTCCGCGATCGATATGTTCGACACAGATGACTTTAACCTGGTGATTGCGTTGTTGTAAAGCAGCAGCGGTACGCAATGCCCGTTGTTCGGCGCCGCCTGAATAACGAGGAGGAAAATGATGAACGCCAATGAGTATTTTCATAATTTCGATGCCTGGTTGTTCGATATGATTTTCGGACGAATGAAATTGTAGATTTTTTCCAATCCGTCTTTTACCAGGCTTAGCTCATCAGCCGTCAATAAGCGAAATGCCCATGCTAATGCAGCATATACCGCCACTCCCAGGAAAATTTGCAGGAATAAATTCCAATCTCGTACCAGCCAGACCGATATACCCATTATCCCGGAAGTGAGTATGAGGCGTATAAATAATTGGGGAAGATGGGGAATGTGCAGTTGGCTGCGCAATAAGAAGAAAAATTGGAAAGCAGTGATAAGATCGGTAATTACGGTGACCAGTGCTGCGCCAACCAGTCCAAACCGCGGAATAGCGAAAAGATTTAAAACGATATTATTGAAAGCGCTTAAAGCATAGATGCGCGCGGCTGCATTTTCACGGCGAATGATGGTGGTGATATTTCCACAAAAACTATCGTATAGTAATAAGGGTAAATCCCAGATTAAAACCTGTAAGCCGAATGCCGCCGGCAAGTATTCTGCGGTATATAGAAATTTAAAGATAGGGAATGCCGTCAGGAACCCGCCAACTGCCATTGGAAACGAAAGTATCATCATGATTTTTACAGTCCGGTAATACCAAAGTTCAGTTGTCTTTGGATCGTTAACGTGCGTTCGCGCCAAAGAAGGAACCACAGCGGTATTAAATCCTCCAACGAAAAATGTTAATGAAAAAATCAGGTTATATGCGACGTTGTACCAACCGACAATATATTCCGGTTCAAAACGGGAAAGCATCAGCGTATCGACGTGAAAAGATATCGATAACATTAATGAAATCATACTGAAAGGCAGCCCGCCGCGAATGAGTCCTTTCCAAATGTGAGGGTCAAGTGAAACCGGTAACAGGGATATTTTTTGTTTTTTTAAACTCCAAAGAGAAAAACCAATTTGTACTGGAATACTCAAAAGGGTGGCGATAATTAAAGCGATATACCCCATTCCCAATAACATGAAGATTGTGCCCAGGAATAAGAAGCAAACCCTGCCCAGGATACTCATCAGGCTGATTGTATCGAGGCGTTCTTGGGCAGTCAGTACGGCGGCGAGTGGGGCTTGAAAAGCAGCTAACAGGAAACTCCAGGTGTAGATGAAAATCCCTAATACAAGGTATTGGGAGTAACCCATAGCGCTGGCTATAGCGGTTATGCTGATAATGCCAATACATGCCAGTGCCGAACGCACCGCAACCAGATTCCAAAATAATTTCCTGATTTTGCTTGCGTCTTGTGCCATTTCACGCATGGCATATTGGGTTACCCCCAGCTCGGCAAAAATTTGAAACACACCAACAAACCCAAGCACAATTGAATATTGCCCAAACCTGTCATCGCCGAGCCGTCGGATCACATACACGCTGAATAAAAAGTTCAATAATTTTATAACAATATCCCCCAGTGTGATGTATATGGAGTTTTTAAAGATTATCTCGCCTACTGTTGGCGATATGGTTTTTATTTGCATTGGCGTCCCATTCATACCGATAAATAACTTCAATCCATAAAACGGCGCAGCATCATCTCATAAGTCATGATAGGTGCAATTTTACCAATAGTCCATTGTTCCATGCCGGATTGATGGCGGTTCCATATCGAACTGATAAATGAAGGATTGAAGATTCCATGTTCCTTTACCGAAGGGTGGAATAAAATACTTTCTCCCCAAGATTTTAGATCGCTGCGAAGATAATTTTCATAATCTGCATACAGGGTATCGGGCTTAGTATTTATACCTAAATCTTTTCGCATGCGGCGTAATATTCTTACGGAAAGCGCATGAGTATTGCGAATGAAGGTGTGAGATGTGGGTAAAAAATGGTCATATTCATAAGGGATAAAAGCCAATCTGGGAAGTTCGCGGTCGATTATCGAGCGGAAAAATTTTTTAGGTAAATGAATTTCAACGGGCAGCGAAAATAAAAAATCAAATAAATCGTAATCAAAATAAGGGAAACGAACTTCCATGTGAGAGCGAATCAGCGTTACCATATTTTTAGTCAGCCTGCCTGTGTTATTGGCGAGGAAAAACAAATGCGGGCGAAGTTCTTTTCGGTAAGGTTGAAATTTGCTGAATTCTGATTCAAATGATTCGAAAGCCAATCCGCTTACTTTTTGATATATTTGATCAGTATATAGAAAAGATTCTTCTGTTTCGGTAATCGATGGCCAGGTGTAATTTTGATTGAATTCACTAAATAAAAAAGAAGTCATTGCGACCTCATCCAAGGAACGAATTAATTCGATATTGGCTTCCCCACTTTCATAGTGTCCCATAATTGTGCCGCCATCCCAGCCGGTGAGGATAACATCCATCAATTGGCGGGCATCCGGTAAAACATTAATGCCATGAGAATGAATCCAGCTATGGAACCCTTCGGTAATATCCAGGTGAAAATCGACATTTTCTTCGACCCACTTCCCATTGGATAAATCAAACCAGTGATTTTCGCTGCCCACTGCATGGGCAATTCTGCGGGCATATTTAACATCGCGGCAGTAATCGGGTCCCCAGGTTACGGATGGTGTGTGAGGGGTTTTCGATAAACCCAGGATGGTTCGAGAATCTAGCCCCCCGCTTAAGAATACCCCGGGGTGATGGGCATCTCCAGATAACCGTTCTACCGAGGCTCGCAGCAGCCTGCCGGCTTCTTCGACTGCATCAGTGAATTTGATTTCGGGCTGATAGGGGATATCTTGGTATGACCACTAGGAATTGATAGTGTATTCTCCCTTTACGAGGTCATATTCAAGCACCGATGCATTGGGCAGGAGTTCAATATTTTCGAAAAATGTACGCGTACCCAGGAGATGCTGGAAGCGCATATATTGGGCAAGCGCAGTAAGATCCAGCCTCTTTTCGAATGAGGTATCGCATAGAATCCCTTTTATTTCTGGGGCAAAAAGGAATGGAATTTTTTGTGTGGTGTAATAGGTCGGATATAAACCAAAGCGGTCGTTGGCGATAATCACTCGATTTAAATTCAGATCTAAAATGGTGACGATAAAAGACCCCTTAAAATAACGGGGAAATTCTTTCCCATATTTTTCATAAAACAGGAGCGCCCGATTTTCATTGCTTCCCATGAAGTTTACGCCAGTATTTGAAAAATCTGGATTAATAAATTCGCCAGCCATGAACAAACCAACGGTATGATCGTCGTTCCATACCGGTTGCGATTTTGGGTTGAAAATCCCAATCCCAATTCTTCCCAAAGACAGCGCGAGATTTCGATCTTCGTAAATTTCCGAAACGTACCATTCCCGATGACACATCGCTTTTGCCATCTTGGTGGCGAGTTTCTCCGAATTATATTTTCCGCCAGTAATTACGCCAAAAATGCCGCTCATTGGTTATTTGATGAAAACTACTCAGCCAGCTTAGGTGAGTATCTGAATTAAGGATATTTTTGGAAGTTGCATACTTGTAAATGACTCAAAATCAGCGCTTTTCCACCAGTGCCTGAGCAGGTGTGTTTTCAGGCAACTGCTCAATCTACGGGTTGTGTTTTTAGCTGCCCTGGAATTCCTTCATCAACAATTTCAATACGATAAAAATTGTTATGCTCTTCCCCCAGGAAACCGATTCGATTGATATGTTCTCTTAGCGAGGCTGGTAAATTTTTAGCAGCAAACCACCAGACGGGAATAATTCGTTTTTTTCGCACTACCTTGGCTCCCCAACGGGATTTATAAATATAGCATCCATCGGAAACCCAGGGGCGTGTGCCGCCAAAATCGAAAACCTTTGCCCCCTGGCTACGTCCCCATTTAAGCACTTCCCAAAACATAAATGTGTTTAACCCATGATATGTTGGATTCTGCTCTTCCACACTCATCCCTTCTTCAACCGAATAGCATGTATCTCTCCCGATATAGCACAAACATCCACAAATGGGCTGGTCATGATGGGTGATGATCATCAATCCGCCTCTTTTAAACCAGCGTTTATACTGATCTTCATACGAAGCGATAAGGGCTCGGTCTTTATGGCGTTTAGAAATGAAAGGTAAATACATTTGATAATAAAAATGATCGAAATCGCTCTTATCGCAGCTAAAATGAGCTTTAAAATGTTCCCGGTATGCCCGGTTGAGTTTATTGCGGAGTGCATGATTCCCGCAAACGATCATATCAATTGATTGAGGTAAGGGTAAAACTTGCTGGATCCAGGTTGGAACAGAAAAGATAGTGGGAAAATTCCGAGAAAATGGGAATGCACGGCTTAGTTCTAAAATCACCAGGTCGATGCCCTGGTTTAACCATTGATCTGTTTTCCGCTTAAGATCCCAAATACATACTCTTGGCTGATCGATTTGTTCATAACAATCCAAAAACAAAAGATGAGACATTTCCTTGAGATTCTGCTCCGACCCGACATAGATGATATTCCATTCATTTCCCGTTAATCGATAGGCTGAAATCCTGGGAAAATCTTTTAACAGTAAACAAATATCACCCACCCATTGTGCAATTGGTTTGATCAGTAAAAAAAGATTCGATAAAGAACAGGCATCCACCAACAGTAAATCACATCGTTCAATTATCCGATCTGCCCAAAAATTGAACTTGATTTTAATAGCTTTAAACATGCCTGTCCTTTCTCGGGAGTAATGAGAGATTGGCAACGTTTCAAGTTCTCCCCGATGAAGCATGACAAAGGATTCACCTTGTTATCGAATTTTTTCTCTAAAGCTATTTCCTCTACCTATAATATTAACATTAGTTCAAAATGGCTCATAAATAAACAAACCTTAAATTCGGGAAATCACTCATACTGGTTGATTAGTTACGTTACCTTTCTTTTATTCATAGATACCAAAGCTGCCGGTTAAAATTAACCGAATAAATAACGATAAATATATTTTTTCGATTTTTTTGAGAGAAATACCCCCAGTGCATATGGCAATCCAAAACCAGTTATAAAAAGTACGGGAAGGTAAGCCAATGAATAAAACACCATGCCGGGGATGGTGAATTTAATGACACGATAAACTGTTAAAAAAACTAGGGGATGAGCTAGGTATATTCCTAAAGATTTCAATCCAATATCTCCCAATTGGTGTTTGCATGACAGCTCTCGTTCACTAACCGAAAAGAAAAACGCGATGAATGAAACGGAATAGAAGATCGTGGTCAATGAGAATTGGGATGGATCCAGCAGATCAGGAAATCTTCCCAGGGTTTCCATTTCTATAATTGCCAGAACAGCGGCAATGACGGCCAATATGATAACGCTTTTCCTGTTTCGATCCAGCCAGGTTTTTATTTTATTTAAGTAAGTGCCCCACACCACTCCAAGCGGAAAATAAATTGCCCATGCCCCAAAAAAGAATATACTTACCCGGCTGAAGTTTTCGATAGTATTTCCAACCGGAATACCTAAACGAGGCAGATACCATATTATCGAAGAGGTAACCTGAATAACCGCCGCGCCAAAAAGCAGACATTGCCAATGTTTTTGCGCTAAACGGGAAATCCAAGGCGCCAAGAGATAAAATTGCACAACCAGAGGGATGTAATAGGCTAGATTTAAAGCACCCAATAAGCGGGGAAGCAAACCAGCAGCGCCTTCCTGGGGAAAAAGTAAAATCGGGAACCACGAAATCAGTGTATGGGCTGTGACCCAAATGACAAACGGAGGGATTAACGGTTTGATCCATTTCCCGATATTGCTAAGGTGAATATCCTTGCCCCCAATATTGGCATATGCAATGAATAACCCGGAAGCAAATAGAAAAGCTGGCACATCGAACAGTGTGAGAACATAGATCATTTTCAACAAATGGTAGGTGGGTGATTGGAGGGGATGAGTAGATGCCCATCCTGCTCCGGAAGCCCCCGCCAGCTGCATTTGACCCAAATCTACCCAATAGATCGCATGCCCCAGTACGACTGCAATAACCGCAAGACCCCGAAGGATAGACATTGTCTTCATTGAGTTTTATTCCATCCATTAATCATTTTCGAGGAGTTGAATTGGCGCTTCTCGTAAATAAACGGTAGCGCGTTTTTTCCTTTCGATATCGGCAATGATGTTCATTACCTGGGCTTCATTCAATTGTAATGCAGAAGCTATATCTCGCGGCTCAAAACCTTGTTCGTGACCAAACCAAACTGTATCTAATATTTCAAAAGGCAATCGAAAGAAGAATTCTTCCTGCGTACTGCCGGCACTGTATGTATCGGTCGTTGGAGTCCGCTGCCGAATTTCTAAAGGGATGTTCAGATATGCCGCAAGCTGATACACCTGGGTTTTATATAAATGAGTGATAGGCGATACATCCACCCCGCCATCGCCATATTTAACAAAAAATCCGAGGTCGTGTTCGTTTTTGTTGGCAGTGCCTACTACGGCATAATTTAATCTCTCGGCATGAAAATATAACATGGACATGCGCATGCGTTGCTTTAGATTCGATGCGGCGATGATTTGTAAATATTCTTTCAATGGGATACGTTTGCTGTAAGTTTGACTGCCTTTGTTACCTGCAGGCGGACTGACCACGGTAAGGGTGAAGATATTGAATGTATCATGCTCCAGCAGGTTGCCGGGCAGGGTTATTTTACAGGTCCAGCCATGACCATATTCCGGAAAGAGATTACGGATGGCTTCATCACGGCGGGTGTAGCATCCGGCAGCTTCTAAAGCAGGGGTTAATTCTTCGATGATTACCGGTACTTGAAGACTATCAGCCAGCCGGCTGGCAATTAACTTGCTTTGCGGATCGGAATCTTTTTCCGGCATGATTACGCCCAGCACATTTTGACTGCCAAGGGCGCGTACACACAAGGCGAGTGTAACCGAGGAATCGATGCCGCCGCTAATGCCAACCACAGCTCCGCGTTTTCGCAGGCGGTGATGAATGGTCTGCTGCAAAGCATCAACGATTTTTTTCGTCTCGCCAGCTGCATCCAGATTCAAACGATCGGGGTTAAAAGTACCTTTGCCAGGATTCATCAGGCAGTTATCTATATCGCCTCACCAATATTTCCGGTCTATATCAATGAGGGGGGGATTTTTCTTCGTTGTTTACAATATTAATATATTGAGATTTTGGCAGTGGTAATTTGTTAAAATCTAAGACGAAGTACTTGTAGAGCAATTGTGTCGATAGAATAGCTGTTAACGCCATTTCGTCCGTTTCACTCAGCCGCAGCCCGCGTTCTGCTTTACGGGTTAACTGGTAAACAGCATCGGGGTTGAATAAATTACTTTCTTTTATTGCTTTTACTGACAATAATTCTTTTACATACTGAGGCTGATTTTTGGTATTGAAGAAGCATGATTGAATAGGTGCTCGATATGGATGTTTATGCCGTCTAAGGATTTCTTGAGGGAGGTATTTTTTCCCGAGCTGCTTAAGCAGCCATTTCTCTTGCAATACGCGTAATTTCATATCGGCGGGCAGCCGGTTGCAATATTCTATCAGATGGTTATCCAGGAATGGATATCTGCCTTCCACTGAATGCGCCATAATCATGCGGTCACCCTGAGCTGCCAGAAGATATGGCGAAAGGAAGGTAATAATCTCCAGGTATTGTGCTTGCGCCAGAGGGCTCCAACGTGCAAACTTCACAGGAAGCGGCAGAGAGTTGAAGTGAGGCTTTTCCATCGATGGCTTTGCCAAAAAACGGCGGATGCGGGAGGTATTCATCCAGCGGATGGTGTGTGAATAATATAAGGAAGCAGTATCTTTGAGGTTGTTTCCAAAAAAAGCTTTCAGGTAAGC
>JAAZNS010000091.1 GCA_012798185.1 Chloroflexota bacterium
AAAGATATGAACTTAGAAAAATATACACAAAAATCACAAGAAGCCATTTTAAAAGCGCAGCAGCTGGCTCAAGAATTCAATCACCAGACAATTGAACCTGTTCATCTGCTATTAGCGTTGTTGCGCCAGGAGGAGGGTGTTGTACCAGCCATCGTCACTAAAGTGGCAGGCAGCGTAAAAGCTATTAGTGAAGATGTTTATATGGACCTGGAAAAACGTCCTAAAGTATATGGGGGAGGAAGTGAAGTGGGGCTGGCTCAGCCGACCGCAAAAGTATTGGACGCGGCAGAACGCTATGCTAAGGGTATGAACGATGATTATGTCTCAACCGAGCATATATTACTTGGATTGACTGAGAGCATTGAAGGCAAGCGTCTCAGCCAATATGGATTGACCAAAGACGCCATTCTCAAAGCCCTGGCAGATATCCGCGGGACTCAGCGCGTCACTTCGCAAACTCCTGAAGATACCTATCAGGCGTTGGAAAAATACGGGCGTGATCTAACTGCTCAGGCGCGTCAGGGAAAAATGGATCCGGTCATCGGGCGTGACGAAGAAATTCGCCGCGTTATTCAAATCCTGTCCCGCCGCACCAAAAACAACCCAGCGCTGATCGGCGATCCGGGAGTTGGAAAGACCGCCATTGTGGAAGGGCTTGCTCAGCGTATCGTCAACGGCGATGTACCGGAAGGCTTGAAACATAAACGCCTTGTTCAATTGGATATGGGTGCCCTGGTAGCAGGCGCAAAATACCGCGGCGAATTCGAAGAGCGATTAAAAGCCTGTTTGAAGGAGATTACCGACGCATCTGGCGAAATTATCTTATTCGTGGATGAGATGCATACCGTAGTTGGCGCCGGCGCAGCAGAAGGTGCCATGGATGCCGGCAATATGCTCAAACCCATGCTGGCGCGCGGCGAGCTGCATATGATTGGTGCTACTACTATCGATGAATACCGCAAGCATGTTGAAAAAGATCCTGCGCTTGAACGTCGTTTTCAACCCGTGCTCGTCGAAGAGCCCAACGTGGAAGAGACTATCAGCATACTTCGAGGGTTGAAAGAACGTTACGAAGTGCATCACGGAGTGCGCATCACCGATCCAGCGGTTATTGCCGCTGCGACATTATCACACCGCTATATTGCTGACCGGCATCTGCCCGATAAAGCCATCGACCTGATTGATGAAGCAGCAGCACATTTACGCACCGAAATCGATTCTAAACCACAAGCGCTGGATGAAGTCGACCGGCAAATCATGCAGCTTGAAATCGAACGCGAAGCGCTGAAAAAAGAAAAAGATAAAGCATCTAAAGAACGCCTGGAACGCATCGAAAAAGAACTGGCTGATCTACACGAAAAATCATCGCAATTACACGCTCGATGGCAAGTCGAGAAACAAGCCATCGCCCAAATGCGAGCGTTAAAAGAGCAAATTGAACAAACCCGCCTGGAAATGGAGCGTGCCGAAAGACAAAATCAGCTTGAAACAGCTGCCCGTCTTCGATACGGTACACTGCGTGATCTCGAAAATCGCCTCGCTGAAGGCGAGCAGAAAATCAAAGAAATCCAATCTGAAGGTGCCATGCTTAAAGAGGAAGTCGATGCTGAAGAAATCGCTCACATCGTTTCCCGGTGGACGGGCATACCCGTTTCCAGACTGCTGGAAGGCGAAACCCAAAAGCTCATCCACATGGAAGCGCGGCTTCATGAACGCGTGGTTGGGCAGGACGATGCTTTACGGGTTGTATCTAATGCAGTAAGACGCGCCCGCGCTGGTTTACAAGATCCTAACCGTCCAATGGGTTCGTTCATCTTCCTCGGCCCAACCGGGGTTGGCAAAACCGAGCTGGCACGTGCGCTGGCTGAATTTCTGTTCGACGACGAGCGAGCGATGATCCGCATCGACATGAGCGAATATCAAGAAAAACACACTGTTTCGCGTCTGGTTGGTGCACCTCCAGGGTATGTTGGCTATGAAGAAGGCGGGCAATTAACTGAAGCTGTGCGCCGTCGACCTTACAGCGTGGTGTTATTCGATGAAATCGAAAAAGCGCATCAAGAAGTTTTCAATGTGTTGCTTCAATTGCTCGATGATGGGCGACTGACCGATGGTCAGGGACGCACGATCGATTTTCGCAATACATTGGTGATCATGACTTCCAACCTGGGCAGTGAACTCTGGATGGGCAGAGAAAATGGTTCGAACGGGCAAATATCCCGCGATGATGTTACCCGTCTATTACAGAGCCATTTCCGCCCTGAATTCCTTAACCGTATCGATGAGATTGTCGTTTTTCATCCACTTTCCCGCCAGCATATCGCTGAAATTGTGGATATTCAATTGAAACGTTTTGCACAGCTTTTGGCTGAACGCGGGTTTACAATGGAAATCACCGAAGCTGCCCGGCAATATCTGGCAGAAGTAGGATATGATCCCGATTTTGGTGCCAGACCTCTCAAACGCGCTATCCAGCGCGAGCTGCAAGATCCATTGGCGCTGAAATTACTTTCCGGCGAGTTCCAGGAAGGGAATATCATCCTGGTCGATCGTGATCAGGAAGGATTATCTTTTACACCCGTATTACAGGGTGAAGTGATCCAGGATTAATCCAGCCTTTTTACTCGGCGGGATAGCCAAAGCAAACCAAGCAGCGGCAGGGGAATGAGACCAATACCGGTGCAAATTCCCCTGCTGTTTTGATCTTGTTCAGATTCAACCGCAGCCGGTTGGGAGGTTGGCGTTAATCCTTGGTCAACTGACTGACCTTGTTCAGTTGGTGCTGTTGCAGGTTCAAAAGAACCAACACCCGAAACACCGCTTGCGCCTAGCAAATGAATATAGTCAACCCAGATCACACCTGTTGTGCGTGTTTCTGGTAATCCATCAAAACCAAAGAAAATACCATTAGCTTGTGATGGATCGAAAGGAGATCCTGCGTTTTCCTCCCATTCTACCCGGCGAAATTGCTCCCAAGGAACTTCAATATAAACCCAACCCGATATACTCTCTGGTGGGGCTTTGATTTTATACGAATAATTAGTGCGGTTTTCGGATGTTCCGCCCTGGGCGACCAGGCTAAATATTTGTTCGGCTTGATCAGTATGCAGGTAAAAACCTATTCCATTAGCCTTGCGCCAATCCTGCATCGAATCAAAAGTTAGTGAACACGTCCCCCAACTAGAAGGAGCAATATCATATTCGATTTTCAGGCTGCTATTTCCCTGATAAAAATGGTTATGATCAATCGCACATTGTACGGTTGTATCAACTGCCTCGTCGAAATAGAACTGCCAGCCTTCCCCCTCCGCGTATATCGATTCAAAATCATCGATTATCCCCAACGAGACACCCGGCATGGCTGCAATTGGCGTATCTGATTCATCGGTATCTTCTTGGGCTGGTTCGGGTGCATCACTCGATGGTACCAATTCGCTTCCTTTCCAGCGGTGATAATAAATATTCAATAAGGGGATAAATTCCTGGGTAGCCTTGCGATTACCTTCAGGAGAAGGGTGATCATCGCCGCGGCTTGTAGGGTAAGCAGAAGTATCTTTACCTTGATCAGTAATATATTCAATGACTCCCTGATTATAGCGGTGGTGGTTATTATCTCCGGTAAGCACGTTATAGAAATCGAACACAGCTACATTAGGGTAAGGGTAGTTATTTTCACGCAGCCAATCGTTGACCAGCCAGGTGTTAAAGGCGCGTGCATTTTTCGAATATGATCGATCTTGAACTGGCGGCGCGGTAATCAAAATAAACAATTTATCCGGGCGGGTAGCGAAATACTTTAATAATTCGTTGTATATATACTTGGCATTGCTAACCGATAACCCATCCCCAGCTGCAGCAGGATCATCTGGTCTTCCTGATAAATTTGAATTGGGAAAACAAGATTTAAACAAAATAATCTCGTTTTCTCCGCCAGGATCGGACAATAAACGCGTGTAAGGCGAATGCTGCTCACTTTCTGAATAAAGTGCACTCAAATATCGGGGGCTCTCTTGCGAGCGGAACCATTCCAGCCAGTTGACGATATCAGTACGGTCGCCAATTCCATTAGGACCCCAGCCATAATTGGTATCGCTGACGAAATAATTGTTTTCACTTAAAGCAATTCCAAGCCCGCCATTCTCATCCCTCAACCAGTTTTCTCCGGTTGAATGGTGGATAAATATTAACTTAACAACCCGTGCAGGAGGCGTTGGATCCTCAGCCTGAGCGGATGAAGTTGAAGGAATACCTAAACTGAATAAGAAAAAAATAATAATAATAAAAATATATCCACCATTCCACAAGAAACGCTTTGGAACATACGTTTGATTGTGCATACCTTCCTCTTTATAAAACAACGCTATTTATCCGTTTTTTTTTACTATCATTGAAATGATACAACATCTTTAGGTTCTGTCAACAAGCTTGTTTAAAAAAAGCTGCCCTGGGTCCAGGGCAGCTTTTTTATAGAGAAACTTTAGTTCTTACTCTTTACATCAGCGATCTTACCTTCGATCATCTGAGGAGTTCCAGAACTGTGTACAGGGATGCGCTTGGGTTTAATTTCTTCGCTCTTGGGCAATCGCAAGGTTAGAACACCTGCATCATAGGTCGCTTCGATAGAATCCGCCTTCACACCGCGGGGCAGAGTAATCGTACGTGAAAAGGTACCATACCGGCGCTCGCGCAAGTGATAACGCGCGTCTTTCTTTTCGGTCTCTTCTTTAGTTTCGCCTTTGATGGTTAATGTATTTTCAGTGTAAGTAATATCCACGTTTTCAGGTTTCACACCCGGCAAAGAGGCTTTGACCACAAATTCATCCTTATTTTCGACCACATCCAATGCCAGATCCCAAGAAAGCGATTTGTCCAAATCACTTGCTTGTTCGCTGAAAAACTCATCGAACAGCCGGTCAATATTGCGGCGCATACTGTACATTTCACGGAACGGATCCCAACGAATAAGTGAGTTCATAGTCTACCTCCTTTACGATTAAAACTAATTTTTTCTAACGCCCTTAATATAACCTGCTTGTGTTAGAAAAACATAAAATCCATATATGAGGGTTGTATGAATCTAATGCAGGTGCCCGTGTTCCAATTCGGTTTTTGAAGCGAATCGCAGATCTACAATCGTAATCACAAAATCCAGCTGCTTACCTGCCATGGGATGGTTTAAATTTAAGTGGATGATATCGTCTTCAATCTCATCAATAATCCCAATAAATTTTCGACCGTTTTCATCCTGCAATATAATTTTCTCGTCTTTCTTTAAGATCATATCCTCAGGAAATTGGTTCCGGTAAATTTCCACAAAGGCATCGGGGTTTTCTTCGCCATAGCCATCTTTCGGCGCCACCGAGATTTGCTTACTTTCTCCTTTGGTCATATCATACAACTCACGCTCCAAACCGCGAATAATGTTTCCGCGTCCTTGAATGAACTCAAGTGGTTTTCTTCCTTTCGATGAATCAACAACTTCACCATTAACCGTC